>JBCCSO010000092.1:0-11840 GCA_039199965.1 Chloroflexota bacterium
GTACCTGTATCAATTCACAAAACCTAGAATCGACTCTTAAACCAAATTTTTGGAAGTTTTGCCAACTTGCCTGCAGTGCTTACATAAGAACGCCTGCTAAATACATCATAATCGTGCTTTTCAATATCTTGTAAGATCGCCTCATACAGTCCAGCAGAGGCAGCAATGGCAAATCGGCCATCCTTGTCAAGCATTTTGATACCGGGTGCAGCGTCTAAATAAAGTTGACGGTTTCGGAATATCTGGAAGCGCATGAACCTACGCCATCGCTCGCTTACTTCTCCTATCGCGATGTTCTCTTCAGTCAAACCGAACGCCTCTAGCTCTTCAACCGGGAGATAAATACGGCCATTACGCCAGTCTTCTCCAACATCCCGCAAAATATTTGTCAATTGCAAAGCAACACCCAAGCGTATCGCATAAGGTATTGCCTCTTGCCCCGAAAAACCGGTAATATGCATAGACATTAGTCCAACGGTTGATGCCACTCCATAAGAGTAAGATGCTAACTGATCAAATGTATAATAACGATTGGTATCCATGTCTTGCATGACGCCATCAATAAGCTGCTCAGCAAATCTAAGTGGTATTTTGAAGCGAGCACGGGTGTCAGCCCAAGCTAAAGCAACCAAGTTGCTTCTTGAAGGAGTGGAAGACAAAGACTTACTTTTCCAAACCTGCATGTCCTCAAAAATATTTTCAGCTGTCGGAGGGGCCCCATTGCGCCAAATAGGTTCATCTACAATATCATCAGTCACCCGACAAAATGCGTACAGTGCCCTAGCACCTCTTTTCTTGTCCCCGCGAAGTAGTGCGGAAGACATAAAAAAAGATTTGCTATTCTCAGCTGTTATCTGGTCACATAGTTCATAGGCTTCTGCAAGAACCTCCTTCTCACGGTCAAAATCCCAAGTGGTTTTTACTCCTTCGTGAAACGCCTCCTCTGCTAGGGACATTAGAGAAACTTCCCAGCTACTTTGAACACTCATATTTTAACTCCTCTTCAAAAATCTAGAACATGGCACTGGCATTCACAATCTAATCCGAAACAAACGCGGGTTGAGGATAATTTTGAATCCAAATTACCTAAATTTTTACAAACTTAGACATGTCCGGGAGTATACCAACTTTAATCCACAATTTGTCCAGCATTTATCCAACTATAACATGATGCTAATTGACGCAAAACGTGCTTCATGCTATATTTCACGTGTCTAAAAGGGATTTTGTCCAGAAAAAGTTGGACAAAAATTGTTTATCAAAATTTTAGAAGAAAAAGCAGATAATCTGTCCAGATATACTCCAAAAATTATCTCTAAGTTGTTTCCACTCTTGAGCAGGAAGATAGGAAATAAAAAGAAATAGCAGAGGATATGGTACGGCCGGGAATTTAAACCAATGGCAGGCAAAAAAGATAACCATTACTCTGATCCACATCACCACGATAACGGGACGAGCAATGGTCTAAAAACAAAAAATACTAACGAAAGTGATTCTTCCTCTGATCGTCTTAGTCCTACATATAACCTGAAAGCGGTTGTAAATGAGACGGGTCTCAAACCTGATACCCTCAGAGCATGGGAAAGGAGATATGGGCTTCCCAATCCGCATAGAACAGCGGGTGGACACCGTCTATACTCTGAACGTGATGTTGATTTGCTTAAGTGGTTGATCGCGCGTCAAGAGGAAGGATTGAGTATCAGTCGTGCTGTAGATTTGTGGAAGCAAATTGAAACAGATGGTCGCGATCCGCTTAGTGAAATGCAAAGTTCAACGGGAGAACCTGCACCTGTGGTTACTACGGTCAGTCCGGGGGATAACATTGCAGCCCTAAGACAGTCATGGATTGATGCATGCTTAGACTTTGATGAACGTCGCGCAGATTCTGTGCTTGCAGAAGCTTTTGCTCTCTTCCCCACTGAAACGGTTTGTTTTTCCCTCTTACAAAAAGGTCTGTCAGAAATTGGTATGGGATGGTATGAAGGACGCGTTACCATTCAACAAGAGCACTTTGCATCTGCTTTAGCAATCCGTCGTTTGGAGACGATGGTAGCTTCCACACCACCGCCAACTCGAAACGGTAGGATTTTGGCTGCATGTCCATCAGATGAGCGTCATACGTTCAGCTTGTTACTTATAACGTTATTGCTTAGAAGAAATGGATGGGATGTGGTTTATTTGGGTGCAAATGTACCCACAACAAGGCTAGAGCCAACGCTGGATCAAGCAAAGCCTCACATCGTGATATTGGCATCTCAGACACTTTATACTGCCAGTACAATGCTTGAAATGGCCAAGTTACTCCGCAGAGAAAGAGTTGTAACAGCCTTTGGTGGTGCAGTATTTAACCAAATACCAAAATTGCGCACCATGATGCCCGGATATTTTCTCGGTGAGCAAATCGAGAAAGTTCCTTTCATGGTTGAACAACTTCTCACAAATCCACCACCTATGCCAGCATATACAGAAGCATCTCAAAGGTATGCTGATGCCGTTTCACACTTTTTAGACAAGCAAGTATCTATCGATGCCCATGTTTGGGAATCAATGGAAAACACGTTTGATCACAAATATTTGAGAAACGCGAATAAAGAGTTGGGTCAAAATATCGTTGCGGCACTAACGTTTGGAGACATGTCGTTGATAAAGGCTAATCTTGAATGGGTCAAGGGACTATTGGTCAACTATCACTATAAAATGCCTGACAAAGTTTTGCGCGTCTACATGCAGAAATATAGTCAAGCAGCAAATCAACTTTTAGACGAACGAGGTGACGTAATAAAGCTCTGGCTCAGAAATTTTGATCCACAGTAAGGCTTTTCCGTTTAGCAAGACCGTTCGTTCATCCACACACCATCTTTCTAAAAAATATAACATTGGAGTAAAAAAATGCGCATTGTCATACCCGGCGGGTCTGGTCTAATTGGCCGTGTGTTAGCTAGTAAACTAGCTGAGAAAGGATATGAAGTAATTATTCTGAGCAGATCACCAGAGAAGGTACATGACTTACCTAACGGGGTCTCTGCTAAGAGCTGGGATGGTAGCACAGCAGAAGGCTGGGGGCACTTGGCAGATGGTGCTAAAGCCATTATCAACTTGGCTGGAGCGGGCATCGGTGATGCGCGGTGGACTGATGCACGCAAGCAGATCATTTTAGACAGCCGTTTGGAGTCAACACAGGCTGTTGTATCAGCCATCGAAGAAGCAAAAGTTAAACCTGAAGTTTTAATTCAAGGATCGGCCGTCGGGTTTTACGGTGACCGCGGTGATGAAGAGCTAACCGAGGACTCTGCTTCAGGCAGTAACTACTTAGCAGATGTGACCGTTGCATGGGAAAAAGCAGCGGTTCCAGTGGAAGAGCATACTCGCGTGGTCTACATTCGCACCGGCGTAGTGCTTACAACTAAAGGTGGCGCATTCCCTAAAATGCTCCTGCAATTTAACCTTTTTGCTGGTGGCCCTTACGGAAACGGCGGCATGTGGTTCCCATGGATTCATATTGATGATGAGGTCCGAGCAATCATTTGGCTAGTTGAAAATGATGCGATATCTGGGCCTATCAATCTTTCCTCTCCTTCAGTTGTGCGCAACCGTACTTTCGCTCGCACATTGGGTAAAGTACTAGGTCGCCCGGCGTTCATTCCCGCGCCAGCCATCGCACTAAAAACTGCGCTGGGCGAGATGGCAATCCTGCTCTTAGCAAGTCAGCGCGTTTCTGCTGACAAACTTGTAGAAGCTGGCTTCGAGTTTAAATATGAGCAGCCTTTACGTGCTCTGAAAGACGTCGTCTACTCTGAAAAATAAATGCAGCTCTTCGCAGATCCTATTCACCAACCTTTCGAATTTGGGGAGCGAAGCAGCGCTGTTGGCGCTTTATTGCTGCACGGATTTAGCGGTACGCCGGCAGAGATGCGTCACGCAGGGCAGGCAATTGCAAACACGGGGATATTTGTAAAAGGCATGTTGCTACCCGGTTTTGGGTCAGACATTGAAAACCTCAAGCATCAAACCGATGAAACATGGCTAAATGCGTGTCGAAAAGTGTGGCTGGAATTTAGCCAACAGTTCGATTGCACGATCTTGGTAGGTTTTTCAATGGGAGGGGCACTTGCAACCGTGCTAGCCACGGAAACCGCGCCTGATCATCTCATTCTAATGGCACCCTTTATACGGTTTGAGAGCCGCCTAGCTGACATAGCCCTGCCAGCTCTCCAATATGTCAAACCAACTATTTCCCCATTTGAGTTTGGTGATATCAGTGACCCTGATTTTAGGGACAGCTTACTTGAGATGATTCCCGACCTTGATTTAGACAATTCTGACACAATCAATAGACTCAAAGAGGAGATGGTGCTCCCAACAAAAGTGTTGGTTTGCCTACGAAGGTTGGGCAGAATGGCAAAGGCTCACGGAAAGCGAGTCAGTACGAAAGTCACCATTTTGCAGGGAAAAGATGATACTGTGGTGCTACCGGAACTGACCCAAGCGTTCAGCCAACGCTTTAGGGCTGCCAGCCAACTAGATTTGCATATGCTTCCAAACGCAACGCACGCTTTTCCAAAATCGGCCGGGGCTTATCAGGAAGTGCTGACAAAGGCTGTTGCAGATTGGCTTCCAGAAAAAGTTTAAATTTACTTGGCCAGCAGTTGATTGGCTTGGCTTACCCATTCTTCAGCTTGTGCAGCATTACGCAGCTTAGCTATCTCTACAATTTGTTCGGTTCCAGCATCTACTAAAGATTGTAGTGACCGTATGTCACCTTCAAACAGCCTATTGGCATAAGTGGGTCCAATTCCCTTAATCTGCATCAAAAAATCCGCGTTTGGTTTTTCAGTAGCTTGAATCACATCCGTCTCTTCTATCGAGGCTTCAATGGTTTTTGTCTTAGCCGGAGCTACGTAAATCTCTTCCATGTTAGCGGCCGATACATCGTCAATAAACTCACCCGCCTGCTGACGCCGGATCGTATCAATTAAATACCCTACGGCAAAACCAAGTCCAATATATAAAAGCCTTTTAAGCATATCGCCTCCTGCTGTTTAACCATTTCCCAATTCAACCAATAGCCCGTTTAATGCCTCACGTGCAGCCGGTAAATGCTGCAGTGCCGCCCAATTATCTACAAACCCATTGGCCGAATCATACTGAAACAAATAGGCAAATGGATCCGCATGATCAAGCTGCCCCCCCACTTCAGACTGCTTCCAAAAACCTTCAAGCTTTGAGGTAAATTTAGAATAGTTTGCATCCATATACCCCTTAATTATCTGATAGTGGGCAAAATCTGCGGCCGATGGCTGCTTGGCCTTATAAACGCGAATAGCCATCGCTTCAAGCGCATCCCAATGTTCGATAAATGTTTCAAGCTCTTTTGAATCATCATTAGACCACTGTCTTAAAAAACGTGTAAATGGGTTCATACACGCCAATTATAACCGATTCGCAGTATACGCTAAGCGCAAACAAACAAAAGATAATAGACACGCCCCAACCGGATTCTGAACAAACTGGTGTTAGTACTGCGAGACACCGTCCACTGCATCTTTCTAAAATAATTTGGCGACGCTTAATGCTGCGTCAAACTTTAGACGATGGCATTGCTTTTCATGTTTAACGCAGCCCACAATATATTAATTTGCACAGATTTCTGTTGAGTCACAATTAGCAAATAATCATCCCCCCTCTATTAAACAAAAAAAACCCCGCTGAACGAATCCAGCGAGGCTTACTCTGCTTAATTAATAATCGTACTTAATCAGTCGTGATTTGAACGGCCGTTTCAGCTGGCACCACAACGGTGCTTGTTTCAAATCCTTCCACAGAGGTGATACGAATCGTATAGATGCCCGGTTCAACTTCTACAGCATCAGATCCAACAACACCAGTTGCGACCGTCTGCCCATCACTGTCGAGCAACTGAAAGACAGAGGCCAGTGAGTTGCTTAATGCGTCTGAGAGACCAGAAGCGTCTGATGCATCGAAGTAGAAACCGTTTCCAGCCGTTGCCCAGCCTTGGAGCTTATCCCGAACCGCATCGTCATCAATCGCAAACCCGATGATGTTCAAACGCAGGCTGACACCTTGGTTGGTTAACTCATCGATAGCAGCATTAACATCACCACCACATTTCTCTTCACCGTCTGTGAGCAGAACGACCACGCGTTCCCGATCACCTGCATCTGCAAGGTCTTGAGGAACTTCTAGCAGCGTAGCAGCCAGAGGGGTATTGGTGTTAAAACCGGGAAGAATGTCGTCAATCGCGGCCGATAGGTCTTCGCGATCCATACCCTGCAGCGGATACTCAAGTGCAGTAACACACGCCAAGTTACCACCTCGGTTACCTAGCGAGCGTAGGGCAACTGGGGTTCCTTCTGGAATCGTGTTGTTCACCAGATTTGTCAACTCAGTTTTAGCAATGTTAATTCGGTTGTTCGGATTACCAATACCTAGGCGATCAGCTTCATCGTTGCTGTCTGTGGGCAGCGTCATCGACCAAGAAGCGTCTAGGATCATACTGATCGCGGCCGAACCGCTCAAGAAGCGATCATCAAACGTGCCTGCCTCTCGCTCGGCTGCCTCGCTGCGGCTAATCACCTTAACCAGTGCGCCATCAGCCGGAGGGGTTAAACCGTCAGCCACGTTGCCGCTTACGCTCAACGCTACTGTATCCGATTCTGCAATAGGGTTGCCATCACCGTCTAGAACAGCCGCTTGAATTATATGATCACCATCTGGGAAATAGCCTGAAACAGACCAGTTTCCATCATCATCTGCTTCAACCGTGCCAACTGGAACGCCATTCACAATGATGGTGACCAATGAGCCGGGGCCTGCTGTACCTGACAGCGTTGACAAGCCGGTGCTTGGATCAAACTCTGCGTCGTCGAGCGTTACAGACGAGCTTGCATCAGTATCGTCTTCGCCTCCGTCGTCATCGCCATCTCCGGTAGACGCGCCAGCCACTTGGCTAGCAGCTAAAGCCACAGCTTGGCTAATCGCCTCACCTGTCACGTTACCATCGCCGTCAACCATCTGGACAGCGACTTCATTGTCGCCGATTACCATGTTTGAGCCGAAGTCTGTGAATGACCAGTTGCCGCTTTCATCTACAGTAGTCTCACCGACTTTCTCACCATTGATCCACAGTTCAACCGTTTCACCGGGACGGCCTGTGCCAGACCAGCTAATTGGTCCATCGGCCGTTTCTCCATCAGATGTTGCGAAGTCGCCCAGCGTTGGAGCGCCATCAGCTGCAAATTCAAAGGTCCGGCCGTCTACAACAAAGTCAGAATCCAAGCCCAAGCGGAATGTATCAGTCACGGGGCTACCCATGACTTCACTCGCATCATCTAGCATACGCGCAGTAATGATGTTGGTGCCAATATTCAAATTTGAATCTGCACTATCGAAGGCCCAGTTCCCGTCTGCATCTACAGTCGTTGTGCCGATCACTTCGCTATTGGCAATCAGCTCAATGGTTGCACCGGGTGTACCGGTACCAGACCACATAACTGGTCCAGAGGCAGTTTCGCCATCTGTGGTAGTAAACGTATCGGCCGCTTGCGGTCGTCCGTTGACAGCCAGTGGTACGATTGCAGCTACAACTGACACAGACCCACCCGGGATTTCGCCAATTTGCACCCCATCTGGGCTAAACAAACCGGCCGAAATGTCATAATCACCAGCTTCTGGCAGATCTGCATCAAACGACCAATTGCCGTCTGGACCAACTTCAGCTTCACCCAGCTCAACACCATCTGCGAAAAGCTTAATAAGCGACCCAGCGGTACCGACACCCGCAAGGGTAAGCAGGCCGGGGTTGATCGAGCCATCTGGTAAAGACAGGCTTGGCAAGTCATAAACGGTTAGATCACCGTCGCCTTGCGGCCCTTCTGCCAGTACAAGTGGCGGGTTAAGTCGATTGGGTGAAATTGCCCGCACTTTGAAATCATAGTCACCCGATTCCAGCGGAGTTTCAAATTCCCAAGCGCCGCTGTCGCTGACAGGTACTGTTCCCAAGCTGTTACCGTCACCGTCTAAGAGTTCTACAGTCCCGTTGGGTGTGCCTGATCCTTCAAGAGTGACGTTGCCTGATTGACTGTACCGTGGCCCGGAGTAAGTTGGCGCATTTGCGCATCCGGCTAAAAGAAGCGGTAGCAAAATCGAGGCGAGAAGGATTAATCCTCCCCATTTAAATGCGTTGTAGCGGTTAACCGAGTTGTCTGAAAAGAAGTCGACAATCCGGCCGCGAACTGTTTGTCTACAGTATTTTTCTGTTGTCACGATGTTTTATCTCCTACCCGATCTCAGTTTATGAAATGAGATCGAGCCTTTGGTTCAACTAGAGCTAGCTCATCGTGAATGTCATCAAAGAAGGTGTAAAGCCGTCTGGAACCGTGAATGGGAAGTCCCAAGATCCGTCTTCACCAACAGTGGTTTCACCTACTTGCTCCCCATCATAAAAGAAGCGGATAACAGCACCCGGCTCTTCACGGCCAAAGAACGAACGCTCTTGTCCAGCTTCCCAACCGGAGAAGTCATATCCCATCGCGTCAAAGCGGGTTGGTTCGCTAATATTGCGGGTGATAGTGCCACCGTCAAGTCCTGCATTGCGGGCGTTGAAGGCGTTCCAGTCACCAGCGGCAGCTAGGCCCGCCAGTTCTGTCCATGAAGCGTGAGCTTCGGCCGGAGTTGGTGCGCCGGGGGCATTAAGTGCACGTGATTTGCGCATCACTTCTTCAACTTCTTCTACGCTGATGGTTGCCAGTTTTGCAAACGAGTTATACCCCTTGGCATGTAAGGCCTTCCACGTCCCACGGCCGATACCAGAAATATCACTCAACTTGTCACCGTCTAATTTGACAGATGCTTTCCGTTTCTTTTTGCGTTCTGGTTCAGGCGGTTTAATTTTGGCCGTTAACTCGTTCACTCCTTCCCAGTCTCCTTTAGCCGCCAGAGCCGCCAAAGCGGTCCAGTCTGCGTGCGGGTTTTTCGGGATGCGCGCGCTCATCAAGCGAGATTCAGCCATAATCTCAGACAAGGTATCTGGATCAATATTAGCAAATTGCTCAAACGTGGTAATGCCTCGACGATAGAAATTTAGCTTGGTTTTTGGACCAATACCCCAAATCTTTGTCAGATCATCTCCTTCAATGTCTTCAAGACGAATAGTCGTTTGGCGGGTATCGTTGATCAGGTCAACGAATGCACCACCTAAACCAACAGCGAGTGCACCCGCAGCCGTTAGCCCAGCCGCATAGCTTGCCCCGGTTGATGATTCAAGCTCAACACCTTCACTGTCACGAGAAGTGAATCCAAGGCCTGTAGCCGCAAATCCGGCCGGAACCGTCCAGCCCCAGCGCCAGCTGCCGCTCGTATCAACCGGTGCGGTACCCACAACATCGCCGTTGTAGTTAACGTCTACTGATCCGTCAGGGGCACCAGTCCCGGTTAGCTCAACCTCATCACCGGCTGACCAACCTGAGAAGTCCCAATCTGGCCAGTTAAAGCCACCCCATTTCCAGCGTGATTCTGCATCGATGTCTACGTCAGTGGCCTCAACTTCCACGTCAACGCTTGCATCGCCAAGGTTAGGAGCAACGTATGCCATCCCCGGACCGTCGCCGATCATCGGAACGTGCCCACCTGTATCAGCATCAACGTCAATATCGATTTCTGCACCATCTTTATCACGGGCCAAGAAGCCAAGACCTCCGGCTGAGAATCCGGCCGGTATAAGCCAAGACCAGTTCCATTTTCCATCATCATCAACTGGAGCTGTGCCCACGATTTCACCATCATACATGACGTCAACAGTACCACCAGGCTCACCCACACCAGAAAGCTCACGAGTTTCACCTTCACCCCAAGCAGAGAAGTCCCACTCTGGCCAGTTAAACCAGCGGCCACTACCCTCTACCTCTGCATCAGCGTCCACTTCTACATCGACGCTAGCATCACCTAAGTTTGGAGCAACATAAGCCATCTCTGGGCCATCCCCAATCACCGGTGTGTGTGCTTCAGCAGAGACGTCTACGTTAGCATCCGCATCTACATCTGCATCAACGTCAACGCTAGCTTCACCAAGATTAGGAGCAACGTAGGCCATGCTTGGACCGTCCCCAATCATAGGGATATGGGCTTCTGCGGAGGCATCTACATCAACTTCCACGCCATCTTTATCACGAGCCAAGAAGCCTAAGCCACCGGCCGCAAACCCAGCGGGTAACAGCCAAGACCAGTTCCATTTTCCATCATCTCCAACTGGTGCAGTACCCACAACTTCACCATCGTACATAACGTCGACAGTTCCGCCGGGGTCACCGGTGCCTGACAGCTCACGGGTCTCACCCCCACGCCATCCAGAAAAGTCCCAGTCTGGCCAGCTAAACCAGCCTCCACGGCCGTCAGCATCAGCGTCAACATCTACTTCAACACTAGCATCACCTAAATTTGGAGCTACGTATGCCATACCCGGACCGTCGCCAATTACAGGAGTGTGTCCACCAGCAGAAGCATCAACTTCAACATCCGGCAGGGCTGCATCTATGGAAGCTGACATGTTGCCACGTGTTGCGTCCACTTCAATGCCGTCACGGTCCCGCCGGATAAAACCTAGCATACCGGGTAAGAATGCACCGGGAACAAGCCAACCTAGATTCCAGTTGCCGTTGTCATCAACATCGGCCGTACCGGCTATGTCAGCCCCATAAGTAACATCCACTGTCCCACCCGGGTCACCAGTGCCCACAAATTCAACGCTATCACCTTCGTTCCAATTGAAGAAATCGTATTCTCCCCAATCAAACCAGCCGGGACTGCGAATGTTGCCAAGTAGGCGGCCGCGCAGGCCTTCAACTTCCACATCCTTAGCGTTGAGAGATGCATTCAGCCCATCAAGCTCGACATCTTTGTCGTTGAGAGATGCCCTAAGGCCTCCAAGTTCTACCTCGCTTTCTTTCAGCGAGGCATTGAGGCCAGAAATTTCGACATCTCTTGCGTCAATATTTGATTTATATTCGTTTATCGAAAGATTTAGGCCCTCGATTTCTTTTTCATAGCCTGCAGCAATTTCACTGCAGTCTACGGTTGCTTGCCCATCAACTTCGCGAAGACGCCAATAAAAAAAGTCAATCGCAAATTGAATTAGCCATGCAACCGCTAGGCCAATGATGAAGGGAACGATCCAGTTCATGAAAATTCCTCCTTTTCAGAATAGCTGGTTGAAATGATAGTTGTGATATGCCGTTCTGCTGAGCAGAGAAAGGGCTACAGCGGTGAATCGTATCAGATTGTGAATGCCATTACGCGGGCAAGCCTCAATCAGTTTCAAAGAACACAATCGCTGCTTTGACTTTTGCTCCAATTCACATACTCTACAAGAATAGCTACATTCCTTTTTCCATTAAGGTAAGGGTAGTGAGGTAAAAAACTAATTGTCTATGTTGCTAGTAAGCATCCGATTTTTTCCAATTCCTTTTGTGAAACAGCCAGTTTCTTGAAAAAGTTTGTCGGGAAGATGAGCAACTTTGTCGGGGAAACTGTAATTTATTTCACAATTCACATTTTAGAAGTCATCTGGAGAATTGACAAGTGTTTGACGCCAAATTACGTACTTTCACCACCAAAAATTGTGCAGGTCATCTCTTAAAATCAAAATCGTAGAGTTTTTATCCAAAACCCGAGAGCTTTTTGTCTAGTCTAGGCGTATTTATGGGTTGATAGCTCCTGTTTTTAGATTGCATTTTCAATCGTTCTCGCTTAAATTACATTCGAGCTATTTACCAAAGAAAAAAAGGAGAAAATCATGTCGAGGAATATCTGGATGAATGTCCTTTGGA
>JBCCSO010000093.1:0-11786 GCA_039199965.1 Chloroflexota bacterium
CCTAAACTCTTCCCCAATGTGCCGGTCAGGATATCAACTTGCAGTCCGTAATGTGGAGCAGTCCCTTTGCCTTCCGGCCCCAAAATGCCGGTTGAGTGGCAATCATCCACCATCAAAAGCGCATCATATTTGTCAGCCAAACGGCGCAGCTCAGGAATGTTGGCGATGTAGCCGTCCATCGAAAACACACCGTCTGTGGCGATGATGATGGTGCGTGGATTGTCGGCCGCGGCCTCTTTTAACTTCACCTCGAGGTCGGCCATATCGTTGTTGGCAAAGCGATATCGTTTGGCCTTACACAGCCGTATTCCATCAATGATTGAAGCGTGATTGAGTGAGTCAGACACGATGGCGTCGTCGGGGGTGAGCAATGGCTCAAAAACACCGCCGTTGGCATCAAAACAGGCGGCGTACAAAATTGCATCATCATGGCCGGTAAAATCAGCAATCGATTCTTCAAGCTGGCGATGAAAATCTGTTGTGCCACAAATAAACCGTACCGATGCCATCCCGTAGCCATAATCCCGCATCGCTTGACTGGCTGCTTCGACAATGTCTGGATGATCGGCTAATCCCAGGTAATTATTGGCACATAAATTGATAATGGGCTGATTCTGTCCGTTGATTTCGACTGTAATCTGTCCCGATTGGGGGGATGTGATGAGGCGTTCCCGTTTGTAGAGCCCATCTTGTTCAATTGAGGTTAGTTCACTAACCAGTCTCTGATAGGTTTTTTCCGACATACTGCACCTTTAATTCCTTTATAGTGGAAATTTTCGTGCATTATGTTGTACTTTCTTTGGTTTGTCAAGGATTCAGCTTGCGAATTAGTTGATGCTAGCCCATGACAACGAGCAAAGCTTTGAGGGTTGATTTGCCTGTACACCGAATAGCATGGGGCACATCGGCTTTATACCGGCCGGTGTCCCCCTTGCTAAGCAAAATAGACTGATCGCCGCTAGTTACCTCGGCTGCTCCCTCTAAAATTGTTAGATGTTCTTTGCATCCTTGTGAATGGGGCTGGCTGCTGAGAATACCCCCCGGTGTGATCTCAAGTTCATACCATTCGAACTGACCAACCTGGTCATGAGGCCCCAAAATGGAAAGTGTACATCCGTTTTGGGCATTGCTGATGCGTGGCGTATCGGCCGCAAGCAGCAGTTCAATTTTGCCGCTGCCCGCTCCGTTTGACTCAAATTCTTCGACCAGCTCTGACATGTCTAGACCCAGTGCCCGGCTTAAATTCCACAGGGTCCCAAACGTAGGATTGGCTTGACCCCGCTCAATTTGAGACAGCATTGAACGGGAGACGCCAGATTTTTGAGCCAACTGCTCGAGGGTTAGTTTTTTCTCTTTGCGTATTTGCTGCAGGTGTTTGCCCAGCAGTGTCACAATTTCAGCATTGTTGTTCATAACCTAAAATGATGCCCGGCCAAATAGCTCAGTGAAATCTCCCATGACCCACTTTTGATAGCCCGGCCGCTGTTTTAAATGATCGTACCATTGTTCAACGTGCTTAGGCAATGTCACATCTAATCCGATTTCTGTCAGGCGATAGAGAACAGAGCCTGCCGGAATGTCTGCAGTAGAAAGCGACTCACCGGCTAAAAAGCGAGTGTTTCCAAGCTGTTTGTCCAAAGCTTCAAGGTGAAATCGGCACTTTTCTAGATGGCTCTCAATAAATCGTAAATCCCGTTTTGCGGCCGGTTGTCGATAGTAACCCCAAAAGACATTCATAAAGGCGGGCTGAAAAACTGACTGCGACCAGTCCATCCAGCGCTCCTGTAGCGATCTTTCAAATGGATCAGCCGAATAGAAATTGTCCTTTCCGTATGTGGCGGCTAAGTAGCGCAAAATGGTGTGTGACTCCCAAATACTTCGTTCACCATCAACCAAAGCTGGTACTTTTTTATGCAGATTTAGCTTTTCGAACTCAGGAGTGTCTAGTCCACCAAAACGGCCGCCTACAGAAACATGCTTATAGGTAAGCTCAAGCTCTTCAAGGAGCCAGCCTACTTTAAGCACGTTAAATGCGGTGGCCCGGCCATAAAGTGTGATCATAAACTTTAAACCTCAAATAAATTAAATTGGATAGAAGACGTTTGAAATTTAGATGCCTTTTGAAAAATATCTGAGGATACTACTTGGTTCATGAATTCTTCTGGATTGTCGGTCTCACACCAGAAGTTTCCTGAAGCAAACTCGTCATTGTCTGGGATTAAATTAAAATCCATTTGTAAATGCTCCATGTATTCGTAATCTCCATTTTCGTCATAGTGCATGAATTGACGTGTTAGATTAATGGAGATGGTGTTTTGGGATCCATTGAAGCCATCCCATTGAAAAAGAAGCATATCTCCATCATTTTTCTTTGAGCAACCTTTAACTTCAATCGAGAAAAAAAGATTGATAAAAGTCGTCAGCGCCTTTTCAAGCGATGAATCTTCTGGAATATCCTTTTGAACCTTTTCTAAGACTTGTTCTGGGGTCATTTATCTGCAAGCACCTCTGCGCAGGCTTCTGCTAGCACCGCCATCCCTTCATCAATTTCGCTGTCGGTCATATTCAACGGCGGTAAAAATCTAACGCAGTTGCTGTATAACCCGGCCCGGATCGTAATTAACCCCCGCTGGAGGGTCGCCGCATTGATCGCCCCTGTGCTATCCATATCTGGGGCGTTTGACTCGCTGTCTTTTACAATTTCCATCGCCAGCATGGAGCCCATGCCGCGCACATCGCCAACCTTATTCGGGTATTTTTCTTTGAGGGCTTCAAGGCCCGCTCGAATTCTGCTCCCAACCTCAGTCGCGCGATTCAAGAATGCCGGGTCGCTGAGCATTTTTAGCGCTTCAATGGCGGCCGCACAAGCCAGCGGGTTGCCGCTGTAGGTGCCACCTAATCCACCCGGATGGGCAGCATCAACAATGTGTGCTTTGCCGATCACCCCAGCAATCGGCATGCCTGCTCCCATCGCTTTGCCGACGGTAATGAGATCTGGCTCTATGCCGTAGTGTTCACAGGCAAAAACTTTTCCGGTCCGGCCGCTGCCGCACTGAATCTCATCCGCAATCATGACGATGTCGTGCTCATCGCAAAGCTGACGGATTTTCTCCAAAAATCTTGGCGGGGTAGGTAAAAAGCCACCTTCACCCTGTACCGGTTCAATGACAATCGCGGCCACAAAGGCCGGATCGATCTGAGCCACCATGGCATTGTCAAGCTGCTGACAAGCCCATTCTACATACCCTTCTTCACTTATTTCGGCCGGCCTGCGAAAGACATTGGGGAACGGTAAACGGTAGACCTCAGGGGCAAAGGGGCCAAAGGTTTTTTTGAACAGCGCATATTTGCTCGTCATGCTCATCGTCAGGTTGGTACGCCCGTGATAGGCTCCTTCAAAAACGATGATGCCATCCCGGCCGGTATGGGCGCGGGCTAACTTGATGGCCGCTTCAACCGCCTCAGCCCCACTGTTTGACAGCGTGGTTTTGGTTGGTCCGCTGATGGGCGCAAGAGAATTCATCAGCTCTGCCAATTCAACCATTGGCTCATAGGTGCTGACAATCGAGCACATATGGATCAGCTTGTCTGATTGCTCTTTTATCGCATTGACCACGGCCGGTTGGTTATGTCCGATCAGCTGCATGCCGATTCCCCCCGCAAAGTCAAGTAGGGTGTTGCCGTCAACATCGTGTACGGTCGCACCGTAGGCGCTTTCGATTGCTACAGTTGTTAGCTTGGCATTGCCTTGCGCAATAGCTGCCGCTCGTCTTTCATTCAAAGCGTGGCTTTTTGGGCCGGGTATTTCAGTTACAAGATTGATGGTGGACATAGTTAAGTTTGCATGTGTGCAAGTTGCAGGTGGGATAGTGTGCTCGAAATCATTTACTTTACTTGCAACTTTCCACATTCTAACTTGCATCGTATTTTTCATTTTCCCAATAGATTAGGGTTGCCCAATTGTCAGAATTGGAGTCATCAATGTAATTTTCGAGCATGCCGCGCACAATAAAACCATTGCGCAGTTGCATACTCAATGTTGGGTCGTAAAGTTCGCCTGCAATCACCTGATCAACATAGTCATGAATAGGCATCGATTGCTTAAAGGTTGGGTAACCGGGAAGAACACCGCCAGCCACAATACCTTTACGGTTGGTGCGCACAACCAAATCTTTTCTTGCGTTATACAGCATCCGGCCGATTCCCATCCCTCTACACGCTGAGTGTACGCTGATATCTGCTCCGTAATAATATTCACCATCTGGTTTGTGATTGGTGTAATAGCCCCCCGCAATTATATCGTTAAAGGTGTGATCGGTATGGTCAAAGTCAAAATCGATGAAAAATCCTGACCCTAACCCCACAGCCTTTCCATCCAGCAGCGCGACAAATTCCCCCTCAGGAAAAACCTCACAGTGTTTTAAAAAATGCTTTTCTCCCATTAGCTCATGCTCCGCAAGCGTTGGAAAGCACTCTCGCTGCAATTGAGCAAGCTGCGCAGCATATTTGGGTTTGATGGTGTCGAGAGTGATTTTCGATTTCATTCTAAAACCCGCTATAGGTTATTAAAATCAGTAGTCCCCAGCACCGGGTTTCCCCAGTAGATAAAAGCGGTCCAGTGGTCAGACGGAGGATGATTAAGGAAATACTGAATGGGCTTCACAATTTGAAAATTATTCCGCAGCTGCATCGATAATGTCTGGTCGTATACCTCACCACTTTCGACTTTTTCAAAATAGGTTTCTATATCTAAGTTTTTTTTGTAATTGACATACCCTTGTAAAACCGAAGCGGCGAAAAAGCCAAACTTATTGTTTCGGACAACAATCTCTTTTCGATGATCATATATCTTCCGGCCGATCCCCTGCCCTCTGTAATCAGGATGCACGCAAAACTCGGCTCCAAAATAAAATTTACCATTAGGGTTGTGGTTTGCAAGACCGTTGTCACCCAATAGCTCCTCTTCCGTATCAGGCAATTTCCGCCAGTCTAAATCTATGAAAATACCAGCGCCAAAACCAACAACATTTTGATTAAATTCATTAATGGCAACAATAGATCCTTCAGGAAATAGTTCAGCCATGATAACAAGATCTTCTTCAAGGTACCGTTCATCGTTTGGCATACCCGGAAAACAGAGCGATGAAAGGTTATCAACTTTTGGTGCAAGTTCTTTTGTGAGGTTTTTGAAGATAATTGGCATAAAAATTGCGGTCGGGGACAGCCTGCCGGTTTCAAGGTTATGCTCAGAGCTGGCGGTAATCTGTTTTGCCTAGCACCGGATTTCCCCAGTAGATCAACACACACCAATGATCTGCTTTGGGATGGTCAAAGAAATACTGAATTGGCCGAACAACTTGGAAATCATTTCGAATTTGCATGGTGAGGGTCGGGTCATAAATATGTCCGCTTTGCACTTTTTCCAAATACTCATGGATGTCCATATCATTTTTGTAGTTCACATACCCCTGCAAAACGGTGGCGGCAAAAAAGCCCAGCTTATTGGTTTTGACAACCAGCTCTTTTCGGTGGTCATAAATCCTGCGGCCGATTCCTTGTCCTCTATAGTCAGGATGCACGCAAAATTCAGAGCCGAAGTAGAACCTTCCGTTCATGTCGTGATTTTTAACCCCAAAGTCTCCTAAAATGTCATGTTCTCTTGGGGGAATGTTGTCTACAGCAATGTCTGTCATGATGCCGGTGCCAAAGCCTATAACATGATTATTCGTATTGTTAATTGCAACAATTGCACCTTCAGGGAAAACGTCAGACATTACCATCAGCTCTTCATAAACATATCGGTCGTCGTCCGGCATATCAGGGAAACATAGCGCTGTTAGATCATCAACCTGTTGCGCTAACTCTTTGGTGAGATTTGTATAAATGATCGCCATAAATTTACTTTGTTTTTTATTGAGGGTTCGACCTCTTACAAAGCCTCATGTTTTATAATTTGTCGAAATCTGTTAGCCCTAATACTGGATTTCCCCAGTAGATCAAAGCGCACCAGTTGTCAGCTTTCGGGTGGTCAAAGAAATCCTGCATCGGCCGGACTACTTGGAAGTTATTTCGGATCTGCATGGTTAGCGTTGAATCATAAATCTCACCGCCCTGGACTTTTTCTAAATACTCATGAATGTCCATCTTGTCTTTGTAATTCCCAAATCCCTGCAGTGCGGCCGGCGCAAAAAATCCGATTTTGTTGTTTCTAACAACCACTTCCTTCCGGTGATCATAAATCTTGCGGCCGATCCCCTGGCCTCTAAAGTCTGGGTGGACACAAAATTCAGAGCCGAAATAGAAACTGCCCTTCATGGTGTGATTTTTGACCCCATAGTCTCCCAAAATGTCATGCTCTCTGGCCGGCATATTTCTGTGATCAATATCAGTGAAAATACCGGTTCCAAAACCAACAACCCGGTTGTTTTTATCATCTAGTGCAACAATGGCCCCTTCAGGAAAGACATCTGACATAACAAGCAGCTCTTCGTAAACATAACGATTGTCGTCAGGCATGTCTGGAAAGCAGATTTCTGTAAGCTCGTCTACTTGCTTTGCAAGACCTTTGTTGAGGTTTGTGAAAATGATTGCCATAAAACTTACTAATTTTTTTGGTTAAGCCAAAGATTAATTTTTATCAGGTCGCCACAAAATTAATGCGGACCAATTGTCTGATCTAGGATATGTGTAAAAGTCTTTGATCGGTTTGATGACTGTAAACCCATTACGCATCTGCATCGACAGGGTTGAGTCAAAAACGTCTCCTCGTTTGACCATTCCTAGATATTCGTGAATATCTGTGTTTTGCTTAAAGTTTTCGTAACCCGGCAATACAGCCGCAGCTGCAAATCCTACTTTTTTATGTCGTATAACCACAGCTTTCCGGTGATTATAAATTTCGCGGCCAATGCCTTGCTTTCTGTAATTAGGGTGAACACAGAAGTCACTACCATAATAGTAATCGCCATCTGGGTCATGGGCTGACTCATCATTTACTTCGAGCAGATGGTGTTCTGTAGGGGGAAGGTTGTCAAAATCTAGATCCGTAAAAATGCCGGTTCCCATGCCAACCGGCATTTCGCCATCGAGTGCGATGATTGTCCCCTCCGGGAATGTCTGATTCATTTTTAGAAGGTCTTCTTCACTATACTTATCAATGGAGGGCATATCAGGAAAGCACATGTCAACCAGCTCTGCAACCGGTTTGCAAAGTTGTGCTGTGATGGTGGTAAATGTGATCTCTGACATGCTTTTGATTGACTTGGCTTTGTTGTCTGAAGAATTACTGTTTAACGAGCTGCTGATAAGCATCTGGGCGTCTTTGTTCCAACAGCGGGAACAGATATCGCCACTGTTCAAGCACTTTGGCGTCTAGCTCTACGACAAGAACTTCTGTCGCGTTGCGGCCGGCTTGCGCAATGATGTTGCCCATCGGGTCACAAACAAAGCTGCTTCCGTAGAATTCAACACCTTCTTTGCCTGTGCGATTAGCAGCAGCAATGTAAACACCATTTGCTATCGCCTGACCGCGCATAACGGTTTGCCAAGCTTCGGCCGTATCAAGCTCTGGTGCTTCAGGCTCTGACCCAATGGCAGTTGGATAAAAGATAAATTCCGCACCATTTAAAGCGCAAATGCGAGACATCTCGGGGAACCATTGATCATAACAGGTCGGGATTGCGGTTTTTAGACCAGCTAATTGATGTATCGGATACTTATTGTTGCCGTTAAAATAGTAATCTTCGTAATAGCCTGTACCTTGTGGAATATGAACTTTACGAGTGTACCCGATTAATTCCCCCTCTGGATCGTGGACTGTGGCGGTGTCCCAGTAACTGCCGTCTTGATCTTTTTCGTAGATGGAGCCAATTAAAATAACGCTTTTGTCTTTAGCCAGCTTGCTGAAAAATTGGACACTCTCTCCATCATGAAGGGATTCAGCTCGCTCAAAGTTGACATCATCTTTGACGCTAGCAAAATATGGAGATAGTGTAAACTCTTGCAAGCAGACAATTTGGGCACCGCGTTCGGCCGCTTCCGCAACCAACCCCTCAAGCTTTTTCTTCATGTCCGGCCGGGTTCCGGCCCAATCGGTTTGAACAACCGCAATGGTCGTGTTTTCCATAGGTGTGTTTAGAGCCCTTTGCGATAAACGATAAAAGAGGATCGCGGCATGATCGTGTCGTACAGCGAGCGAGCCGCGCTGTTAAATTCTTGGGTGTGGAGGTAAAGGCGAAACGCGCCTTTATCTTTGGCGGCCGCTTCAACACCTTCGATAAGCAAACGGGCTGCACCACTGCCGCGTGTGTCTTTGTTCACAAACAGGTCTTCTAAGTAGCAGTTCGGCCGATTGCTCCATGTTGATGAATGAAACAAGTAGTGGCTCAGGCCAATTAACTGACCATCTTTTTCCGCTACAAGTCCAAATACATCGGCTTGAAGATCATGGATCCGCTCCCATGTGTGCTGAATGACCTCATCCGGTATACGCGCACGATAAAACTTTTGATAAGCTAAAAACAGTTTTTTCCAGCTATCGTGGTCCTCTAGATGCGGCGGGCGAATGGTGATGGTCATTTGAAAATCCTTTGGGTAAAGATGGCGGGAAAACTTCCCGCTATCCATAAAGTTTTGCTTTTTTACCAGTTGGCGGTGTCTGCCAATTAGCCTCTATGATCTAATCTCTAACATCTCCCTACGCCATTATCTTTTCACGATCACGCAAAATCTGCATTGAGCACAGCTTGCCAGGCGCACCAATTACACACCCACCGGGATGCGTCCCTGAGCCGCACTGATAATAGCCTTTGATCGGGGTGCGGTACTGATTCCAACCGGGAGCTGGCCGATTGAAAAACAGTTGATCGGCGAAGAGCTCACCATGGAAAATATTGCCTTCAGCAATTCCTACAACCCGCTCGATATCAAGCGGTGTAACCACTTCACGGTGCTCAACCAGATCGTTAAAGCCGGGAAAGAATGAGTTTAAGGTATCTTGAACCGCATCACCCAGATTCTCCCGTTCGGTGTCCCAATCGCTGTCTTTTAGGTGATAGGGGGTCCACATGATGAAGTTAGACATGATGTGTTTTCCGGGCGGGGCCATATCTGGATCAATGGTTGACTGGATACAGCCATCAATAAACGGCCGCTGGCTAAACCGGCCGTCTTGCGCATCGGCAAATGCTTCTTCCAAATAGTCAATTGTTGGGCCAACGTTGAGGAACCCACGGAAAATATCGGCCGTGTGCTCGTGATTTGGATGTTTTGGAATGTCGCTGAGCACAAAGTTTACTTTTGAGGCAGAGCCTTGGAACTTGAATTCTTTGATGTGATTGACCAAATCTTGCGGCAGCTCATCAGGATCAACCAAGCGTAAAAATGTAGCACGTGGGTCTAAAGCTGACACGACAGTATCTGCATAGATTTCTTCGCCACTAGAAAGCTTGACCCCAACGGCCGCGCCATCTTTGCGCAACACCTCATCGACCCCAGCATTGAGCATAACGGTGCCACCAAAGGCTTCAAACGCACGGGCCAAGCACTGGGTGAAGCCACCGTTTCCCCCTTTATGGAAGCCCCACTCACCAAAAATGCCGTCATATTCACCCATTTTGTGGAAGAGCCAGACCATCCCGCTTTCTTTTGAGCGTGGGCCGCACATACTGCCAATGATTGCACTAGATGAGAGCATGCCCTTAATCAAATCATTTTCAAAGTACTCGTCTAAAACGTCTGAAATGCTGCTGGTCCACAGCTTTTCAACCATATGCTGCACATCTTCTGGCATGCCTTCGAGAATGGCGTGGAATTCAGCCATGCGTTCTAGCTCTTCTGGATCTTGACTCTGTGTGTTGGGTGGAATCATGTCCACCAAAGGCTTGAGCGAGTGACAAACGCGATCCATCAAGTAGCCAAAGTCATGCATCGCTTCAGCATCTTCTAGCGAAAGCTTTGAAATTTCGTGATAGTTTTCGTAGCTGTCCGCACCAAGTTTCAAATATTGTCCATCTTCGGCCGGATGGAAATGGTTGGGCATGGGTAGCGTCATCATTCCGTGTTCTGGCAGGTTAAGCTCTTGGCATATATCCGGCCGGATTAGGCTAAGAGCGTAGGAAAAGGTGGTAAATTTAAATCCCGGAATCAATTCTTCGGTAATGGCTGCGCCACCAACCTGCGGCCGCCGCTCTAGCACCAGCGTATTGAGTCCAGCTCTGGCTAAATAGCCTGCGTTTACCAGACCGTTGTGCCCGCCTCCGATAACAATTGCATCGTATTTATTCATAATTTTAGATGGGAGAGAAGAGACGAGAGTCATGAGATTCTGGTTCTGAGCGCAGCGTTCTCTCTACTCTATTCTCTTTACTCTCTACTCGTTTTCCTTGCTGGATCAAAAAACGGTAATTTAGCTACGCGCGCCTTAATATTTACGCTGCGCCGGATAATGCTGACTTCTAAATCAACTTCGGTGCCCGGTTCGCACATATCTAGTGGAAGTTTGGCAATGGCAATGTGGCTGCGTAGAAGTGACGAATACATCATACAGGTTGCATATCCAGCATATTCCCACGGAATGTCACTAATCTTGTAGATGTTCATTGTGCCTTCGTTAAATACACCGTCCATTGGTGGCATAATGCCCGCCTCGCGATGTTTGGCTTGATAGTCGTTCCAGTCGATGATAAGACCCACCGTTTTCCAGCGGCTTGTTTTATTGGCTATTTCTGCCTCGATAGCGGGGCGGCCGATAAAGTCACGATCATCTTTGGTTAGGTCTTTAAACATCCAGCCCCAGCCCAATTCATGGGCGGTGTCACGCTGTGCGTCTGTCCACGCGAATCTGGCGGACGAGAAATCAATGTCTAGCAGTAGTAAGCCCGCTTCGATGCGGGCCATTTTGAGGGCGTGCAACCCCATTGGGGTAATGTTGTGTCCATCACCGGCCGACATTAGGGCATCCCAAACGGCAACGCAGCTGTCTTTTGGAATCCATAATTCGTACCCTAAATCACCGGTGTAACCAGTTCGTGAAATGACTACATTATGACCATCAATTTGTGTGTGGGCCAATCTAAAAAAACGAATCCCTTTTAAATCACTCGTTAGTTCATTTAAAATACTGAGCGAGTGCGGCCCCTGTAGTGCCAAAATGCCGTAAGCCGTGGTGATGTCATCTATTTGGACATCGAATTCTTTTTTACGAGCGATCTGGCGGAAATAACGCAGGTTTGGTTCGGCCGCGGTCAGCCAGTATTCGCCAACAGTGACCTGCATAATCACCCCATCCTCAACCACGTAGCCATCTTCGTCACACCAAATGGTGTACTGTGCTCGGCCGGGTTTACATTTGCGAATGTCCCGCGCCATGGCGTACATAAGAAAGGTTTCGGCATCAGGGCCCGAAAATTTGTATTTGAATAGCGGAGAAGTGTCTAACAATCCGGCCGAATTTCGTACCGAATAGTACTCTGAGAGTTCAGAATGTTGATATTGTGGAGCCACCAAGTACCCGGCCCAATTTTCCCAAATTTGGGGGTGATTGAGCAGACCCGTACGCGGATGGAAATGGGTTGTTTTTGGCATAGATTAGGTTGCAGGGTGCAAGTTTGCAGGCTGCATTCGCTCTGACTACTTATTGCCGATTGAAAAAATCTTACCAGCAAACAAGGAAATCAGGGATTGCAACCTGCAACCTGCTACTTGCTTTAGTTCGCAGATTTCACAACGGTCCACAGTTCGTCATAAGCGAGCTGTCCGTCGTCTGAAACTTGTTCAAGCCAGCTGAG
>JBCCSO010000094.1:0-11728 GCA_039199965.1 Chloroflexota bacterium
ACGAGTCCAGCCCGGCCGACCCTGTGCACCATGTGCTAGGTGAGGGCGCTGACCGCCCATCATCTTCAGCCAATCTGTAACAACGCCACACGCAATTAGAAACCCAAACAGGCCAATGAGTGTAGCCAATACGACAGACGGTTCGTCGAGAGGTGCTTGAGCCCACGTCATGTCGCGGCCGGGCACACTCCAATTTGGGTTGCCTAAGCGAAAGCTACGGATAAGAGCGTAGCTAACTACAGAGGTCAGGATTTGACCAACTAAGCCTTTGAAAAGTGCAGATGTTAAAAAATAATACATGTTATTTCTCCAAACTTACCTTTGGGTCAAATTACTCTTCAGCGTCTTCCTCTGCTGGTGGAGCTGCAAACGGATCAGTTGGTGGTGTATATCCGTTTTCGATAGTAAAGTTTTCAAGTTCATCTAAATAGTAACCATCTCCCGGCTGCGTGTTCGTGAAGATTGGATCTGGCGGTAGTTCATAGTTTCCGTCAAGCCATGCTTGATAAGCAGATGGCGGAAGCACAAAGACATTGGCTAACATAGCATAGTGACTTGTCCCACAAATCTCCGCACAACGCAGTCGATAAACACCTTCCGTAACTGGCGTAAAGCGAATGATCTGCGGCTCATAGTTAGCCGCAATCGCATCATAATTAGCAGGATCAGAAAAATTTATGGTTGGATTAGCAGAATCATAAGGGAAAACATCTTGCTTGACTCGAAACTTAGGTACCCAGAAGGCATGAATAACATCTCTAGACTGCATCTCAAGCGCCACAGGAACACCTAGCTGCAGTACGAGTGCTTGGTCTACTCTGTCTTCCTCAGCCGGGTAGTAGAATGTCCAGTCCCATTTGTAAGCCTGTGTACGTATCACAACTTCGTCAGGAGAACTGGCAATGACTGAATTGTAAGACACTACCCCCCAAATACCGAATCCAAGTACTAGAAAAAGTGGTAGGACAGTCCACGCAATTTCAAGAACGGTATTTTCATGGATGTGCGGAGCATCTGTTTCATCCCCCTCTTGCTGTCTAAACACAATGACTGCATAAATGAGAGGAACAAATACGATTGAAAATAGGAACGCAATTAATATATAGTGACCATTAAATAGCGCATCAATAACTGCAGCTTGGGCGCTTGCAGCTTCGGGAAGTTCAAAAAAGAAGGTTGACAGAATATAATACACAGATCCTGTAACCGCCAAAATTAAAACCCCAATAATTGAAAAATGCTTTAGGTTTTTGTTCATAAATAACCTGTTTCCGTGGTTTGATATTTGCCAAAAACGCAAGTAAGAATTGGAACGAATTTCCCCAAATTCATTCCAACATTCTATCACACGGCTAGAGTGATAAATAGCAGGAACGTGTAATGATTATGTAACCTAGCGGTAATAATCTTAGTACTATTTTGTGAGTAGACATGGCCGAAAATCTGGATTTTATCGCTTGAAAATCGCTTAATTATTAAGAGGAAAAATGACTGAAAACGTTCGAATAAGTAACGCCATTACCATCCCACTAAGCGATATCAGATTTCGCTACAGCCGGTCTGGCGGCCCAGGTGGGCAGCATGTGAATACGTCAGACACAAAAGTGACACTGACGTACGACATTGCAAATGCAGCCGATATTCGCGAAGCCTTGGGTGACTCCAAATTTGAAAAGTTGCTAAACCATCTCAGAAATATCACTAACAAACAGGGGATCTTGCAAATTTCTTGCCAAGAAACGCGCAGTCAGCTTAGAAACAAAGAAATTGTCATAGACCAGTTTCGGAAACTCATCAAGCAGGCGTTAATCGAGCCAAAAGTCCGCAAGAAAACCAAACCAAGCAAAACAGCAAAGCAGCGAAGGCTAAACGACAAGAAGAAACGCAGTGAAGTAAAGGCAGGCAGGCGAAAGAATTGGGGGTAAAGGGGTTCACTTAAAATTGTACCCTACAGGAACGCAGATAAAGAAGACCCAATTTGAGCCACTCAGGCTCAAGTTAAAAGTATTCACAAGAGTAAAAAAAGTCTGAATTAGAACGTAAAAAAGCCAGTTGGGAAAACAGATGGCTAAAAAAATAAAGTAGAGATTTGGCGGCCTACAAGTTAAGTCTGTACCCTTTGCTCCTCACTGTTGTGATGAGTTCCTGCTTGGGGCTTATTTCAACCTTCTCTCGCAACCTGCTCATCATCATTGTCACCCGATTGTAGTCCATGGCTCGAAACGTCCTTTGATCACCTTTGCTTTCAGGATCATAATCTGTATCTAAGACAGCATTGCTAATTTCAAGTCTACTGACAGTCTTATTTGCACATGACTCTAAATAGCTCAATGCACGGTATTCCTGAACTGTTAGCTCAATTTCACTTGATCCGATTTGAACAAGCCGATTATTGTGGTCAATAGTAAAAGACTCAATTGTTGTTTCTAGACCATCTTCCAGTTTTTCAGAAATCAGTTTTATTGAAATCAACAAATTAATTAGTTTCTGAATTTCATCACAGCCTACTGTTTTATAATCTAAAAATTCCAACAATTTTGCAAGATTTAGTAACAAAAGGCCCTCTAGAAATATGTCCTCTGAAATATCGTCTCGATTTAAAGCTGCCTCCATAATTTGATCTAAAACCAAGGATAGCTTCTCCCAATACTGATTCAGAACTGGCTCATGACTTCCTGTAAATCTAGCTTGCTCCAATCTATACCAGTCATAGGGTGAGATATGTTTACTCCATTGAGCGGCTAAGTTTTGTGAAAATCTTAAATAATCAAGTATCAGGAAGGAGTCTGAGCTTACTTTAGAAAAACCAACAACCCATCCTATGCCACTACCATTAAAAAACAGGCTATCGCTGTTCAAATTCCCATGAATGACACCTTTGTGAAGAATAATTTCATCAAGATTACTTAACGCTTTCTTGCAAGCATGTGTGATTGTCTGAGTAAACTCTTCTGCAAGTTCAGTTTTGTACAAACCATTACCCGATAGCAAGCCCAGCTCCAAATGTGCACCCAAGCGAGTTGAGTATTCAAAAATATCGCTCACAACATGCTCAAAGGTTGAATTGTGGAGATTATCAAGTTGTTCTGGCCTCAGAATTGCATTCTGTAAAGGGAGTTTTTCAACAGCAAAAGCACGGCCATGCCAATTTTTAATCGTTTGAGTCAACACTTGTTCTACATCTTGTTGCAAAGACTCAGGGGAACGTGTTCGAACTAGATTATCAAAAGAAACAAAGTACTGATTCGAGCCAAACCCCCTCAACATCCAAGCTACTGCACCATATCTAGTGGTCTGAGCATTCAAGATATGATCAGTATAAAATGGACTTGATGAAATATTATTTGCAGATGAGCCTCGTTTATAGCCATCTAAACATGAATTTACTTGGTCAATTAATCCGATTTCTACATATAATTTGTCTACCAAATTAGCGTCTTTTTCTACGTAGGCCAGCAACCTTGGCAATCTAGAAACCCTTGTGTGAATTTGTGAAATTGTCACTTTTTGATATTGATTAAACAATGAGCGAATCAAGCTTTCAGCTTCCACAAGTCGCTCACCAATTTCTTGAGCAGTCCTTGCCGGATCAATTAAGCCTACAAGCTCAACCAAGCCGATGTCTTTCCACAGAATTTCTAAATCTTGATTTACAAAAATTAAGTTTTGGAAAATTTCTTCCACAACTTTTGTCATTTCAGGGCCTGTAACCCCCTTGTCCAAATAATCGATCGCAATCTGCTGCCCATTGCCATTTGTATCAACGGGAATTCGCATTACCTCCCGCATGTCTCTCGTATTTGGCATCCCGGTCATCACGATTTTTGGAATACTTTCATATTCCGGCTGCTGAGCAAACTCAATTCCAGACCTATCATTAATATCATCGTCATCACGGGCCCTTACGTCCGTAATGATCAATTGAATCCAATGATCTCTTAAAATTTTTTCAGCATCTGTAAGCGATGACGCCTTAAAAACCTTGAAATCTGCCCGTTCCAAAAACTGAGATCGTGTATCCAAAAATGGTTTGTCATTATCAACAAACAAAATATTGCCTTTGCTCATTCCTCGATCGTCCTTCTACGTTGGTAGCTTTTCATTGGCTGGCTACATGTATTACCCTCGTTCCTCTTTATCTATAGGGAACTGAATAGTTATTTTAGCTCCTCCAGCGAGACAATTTTTTGCTAGTATTTTCCCATCAAATGTCTCCGCAATTAAACGAGCCATTAGTAGACCAATGCCACTTCCTTCTTCACCTGCTTTTTTGGCAACCGGTTTGTGCAACAGGTTTTGTATCACATGTTCTGGAAAACCGGGTCCATTATCAAGAACGTCAACAGTATATTCTTGTTTTTCGATATTTACAGATGTTTTAATCTTGATCTCGGGTTTATCTGTTGAAGATAGGGCTTTTCTGGCGTTATTTACTAGAATTGACAGCATTTCCTGAAAATAATCAGACTGCATTCGGACAGGATACTGATAATCTGGAAGCAAATCCGTTTTCACTTTAACTCTAAAATCTCGAGCTTCTACTTTTTCTACTATGAATTTTCTTATACATTTTGAGACGATTTCCGGTTTTGTGGCTGTTGGGTCACCCAAGTTCTCTTGAATTCTACGCGCGATGATTTCGTTTGCAGCCTCCTCAATAATGTTAATGTGCTCTTGAACTTGGCTCATTTTTTTGTCTTGCAGGTCAAATGCCAGAAGTTGAACACGATCACGAATAGTTACGGCTCTTCCTTTGTTGGCATGTTGCCAAACCCCCGAAATCATTGACATCATTCCAAGGGCCGTTGCAGACTCAACACGCCGACGTGCATCCATTAACTGTGAATATTGTCCACCAATTTTTCTTAGAATTGTGACCAGCTTTGCAAATGTCTCTAAGGATTCTAAGTCTTCGGGCATAAATGCATTCCGCTGACTGCTTTCGACAGACAGGGAGCCTATAACTTTGTTTTCAACTTTAAGTGGCACTACCATTTGCGACTTTGTATGAGGATGAATTTCAACATAGTTTGCATCTGAATTTACATCGTTGACATATTCACCGTTTCCACTTTCTTGAACTCTCCCCGATATCCCAATCTGCAATTTATTTCCTGCTCGAAGTCTGTGAGCATTTTCTCTCCCAATCCACTTTGAATACTTCTCTTTTGGGTATGCATTGTCAATGTACAACTGATTGGACTCTTCATCTTTAAACTGAATGGTTGAAAGTCTGATCTTTGACCCATTCAAAGGCTTAAATACACGTACAACTTGTTCAAGCAGTTGATCTGTTTGAGTATCAATATCATCGGTAATGGCTGTAGCCACAATGGTGCTGGCTTCTTGCAACATCTTCTGTTGATCAAAAATATGTGATTTAACAAGAATTGAGGAAATTCTCCCAGCAAAAGCTTCAATCAGTCGAATATCCCTATCATCAAAACCGTTTGTTACTGAAAATTCAATATTCAATACACCCAGCGCATTTCCCCTTACCATGATCGGCACAACCAACTCTGACCGCGTTTGATGTGTCGTCGGTCGAAAATGATCATCGTCATGAACATCCTGAACCGCAATCACTTGTTGTTCTTTGAAGGCTATACCCGTCAACCCAATTGATCTGTAGGGCTGACCCAAATGAACTCGACTTAAGACATGGTCAAAATCAATTGGATACACCGATTTAACATCAAGGTAGTCGCCATCTCGCAAGCGTAAGTCACAGAACAAAGCCTTCTTATCATGATTGATCATGAATTCATAAAGCAGGGTTGTCACTTGCAAAAATAGATCCTCAGGTTTTAGAGTGACGGCATCTGCAACAATTTGATTGATGGTTTGGAGGGCATTAAAGCGTTCCATTTCAACATCTTTATCCCTAGATTCCTTTGCATTTTGCAGAGCCAAGGCCGCACCTTTGGCTAATCGGTCTAAGGAAGCGTGTTGCGAGTTAGAAAATGGCTGTGCAAACCAATATCCAATCACCATTAAGGCCAGTGGGTGTCCTTCCCAAACAATTGGTACAATAGAAACGGCCTTTAAATTTTCTTCAGGTAGAAGCAGTTCCCAGTCAATCGATTTGAATCCCGTTTGTCTACCAAGCTTTGATCCCACAGAAAAGTTTGTAATTTCACTCCCTTGCAGCAGTTCACAAATCAACTTTTCTCTTAAGTCGTTTTTCCCAAATAGTTTAGGGTCTAGTTTCTGAGAGTATTGATAAGATTCATCAAAGATAGCGCGCGTTACGATTCTTTTTTCTTCACTGAAGCCATACATCACAACATTGACTTTTCTTTTTTCCTTCTCAAGAACAACTCTAGTTTGATTTACAATCCGATCATAAACGCCCTCCATATTTTTTGCGGCTACCATTACTTGGACACCCTCGGTAAGTTTTCGTTCTGATTCTAGCTTATCAAAATCACTATGAACTTGATAAAGAGCGGCCGCTTGGTTGACAAATACTTGCCAAATTCCAACTGTTTTAGCGTCAAAGGGCTGCACTTCTTTAAAGTAGAGCCAAACAACGCCTAATTTATTCTCATTTGTAATGGCTGGAATACAGGCTGCAGCAGCCATCCCAATTGTTCCTTTTGCATAATTAAAGCTATCAGAGTCTTCTTGTGACAAGTCGCCGAAAAATTTTGGCCGACCATTTTTTAGAACATCAACAGAATTCCCACTGCTCCGCATCCAGCTTACAGGATTGTCGATATCATCAATTGCATGGATCCGGCTAGGCTGCCACAGATGCTCTCGATTTGGGTCAAGGTGTTCTAAATTTAAGCGAATAAAAGCAACTTTATCCGCACCAGAAAATTCTTTTAGATGACTGATTACATCTTCAAGAGGCTTCTTCAAGTGATGTGCACTAGCTGATTGCTGGCTAATATCAATAATTGTTTGAAGCTGCTTAGCCTGCTCCCGCTCTTTTTGCTGCAAGCGAATTCGGTTAATGGCCACTGCCGTACTTGTAACAAATGTTTTGGTTGCTTTTAGCTGCACACTTCGTATGATTCGCTTGCTAAATGGGTTATCAACAATCAAAAATCCAATTACCTGCTTTGATACAACCATTGGAACAATGACCAAAGGGCCATCTGTAAGAAAGATATCCTGAATTGATTGAGGCATCTGGCGCACATAAGTTTTGTTGTAATCTTCATGAAACCATGTTGTATCAACGTCTAACAAGTCGTTCAATATGGCGGCCTCTATGCTGGACAAATCTATCGTTATTGCTCGAATAGGATCATTCAGCGGTGTTGGGGATAGCTGGTTATTATGGTAAGCAATCTCATGGGTCTTCCGATCAATAATCCCCCTAAGCTCATAATCTTTGTCGTGGTCTACCCAATCTTGATAGGATAAATGACCAAACCCAACCTTCCCTCGCAATATTTTTGGGTTTTGTGAGTCAACAAGGAAATAAGCCGCACGATCAAAATTCAACGCGTAAGTTGCGGTTAAGCCAATTAAGGAAAAGTTTATAACTGTTCTAACATCTTCGGCTAACTCTACAATATCCCCAAGATAGTGGAGTACTTCCAATTGTCGGCTCTGCGTTTTTTGGCTTTCTAATAGTCTATGCTGAAAGATTGCACTTCCTGCAAGTGAAACAATAGGCTTCAATTTCTCTTCATCTATCTCATTAAATACCCTTCCAATTCGATCATCCACATATAAAAAACCAATCGGCCGGTTTTTGTGCTCAAGCAGCATTTTAAGAACAGAACCAAAACGCTTTTTTAGATGATGAAACTTAATTGCATAACGCTCCTTTCCATAGTTTGATGTCGAAAGATATTTCAAATCTCTGCGCATCAACTCTCCAACCATTCCAGTCCCAAAGGGAATTTCATAAGGCTCCTTGTTGCCGTGCCCAATGTCTGCCGAATTTCTAATAACTAACCTATTCTGGTCAATAAGATGTATTCCACCTCCAGTAGCCCCAACGGCCTTGATTGCATGCTGCACCAATAATTCATATATTTTTTCTGAATCTGTAACTTGGTTTAAAGCCAACGAAATTTGATGGATTGATTCAAGCTGATTTCTCTTCTGGCTATTACCAATCGCGGCCGAGACATGGCCTGCAAAGATCTGGGCAATTTCAATATCTTCTTGCCCAAAATGATGTTTTTGTTTGACCGCATCCAAGCTAAACGACCCAATCAAACGATCATTATGACGTAAAGGAATAATAAGGACAGATTTAATGCCCAAATCAAGCAGGATCTCACCTACCTCTTCCATCGACTCATCTTCAGCAATATCTGGGCTATGGACAAATGGAGCACCCTGCAACAGTTTTTCTTCAAATGGAATACCTTTGATAGGTATTTTCACCCCCACCATAGATGCATTTACCTTTTCAGGGAACTCCGCAGCAACTTTTCCAAACTGATAATCATTATCAAACAATACCAAACCACTGTGATCAACATGATCAAACATTCCAACCACAGCTTGACTGATAGCTGGGTAAACATCTTCTGGATTTGTTAATTTTGCAATTTTGTTAGTGACACTTTGGACCAAGTGGATGTGTTTCTCTTGGTCTTTCGCCCACATTTTCTCAATAGCAATAGCAGCATGTGATGCAATACCTAACAAAGGTTTTTTTTCACTGTTATGAATTTGTCTATTTGAAACCAAGTTATCAGCTGTCAATTTACCAATCACTCTTCCAGAACTAACTAAGGGTACGACTATCCACTGCTTTAGAGGCTCGCGCCCCATAGCAGACTCATAATCTACAATGTTTTCTCGATTTCCATTTTGATAAATAATAGGCTCCGGTGCTGAGTTTGGGTCAAAGTCATGGCTAATGTAGTGACTTTCCCACAGTTTCCCATAAAAATTATCCTTAGAATCAAGACCTTCACTGGCAACTCCTTTTAGGTGTTTACCATCATCAGCCAACAAATAGATTCGTACTCGATCAAAGCACAAAGATTTGACCCCTTGAATAATCGTTTCAAATATTTGTTTTTCAGACCGTTGCGTCAGTAACGCAGTCGTTATATATCCAATTTGAGCTAACTGATTTTCTAACGACTTAAGTCGCCTTTTCAGAACTACATGCTCAGCTAAGCGAATCTCATCTAAAATTTCTGCAAAATTCTCTGGTTTTTTGATCAGTTTATAGACCCGCTGGACTTCTCCTCTCTCTGCAACGTCTACCTCCTCAAATAAGATTACTTGGGCCAAATTCAACCTACAACCAATATCACGCGCAATGTCCATCCCGATTTTTTTCCGCTCGCCACCGGCAAACAACGGTAAATCTCTCTCCACCAGAACTACATCGTACGTAGGATAAGTTTCTAGGTGTGCGTCTAATTCTTCCTTTGACCTAATAAGCTCAACATAGAATCCATGTCGTAAAAGCTCTGGCTGAATCTCTAACAAAGACATTTTGCCTTCATCAATTAATAATACCCTTGTGTTCGGCATTGTTTCTCCTCGTGGCCCCCAACTCTTACTTCTCCACATTTCCCACATTTGCTTTGCTAGGAAGCTTTACCTCTAGCTCCTTATTTTAATTGGGTAAAGGGAATCTTTTTTAAACAATAAGCTAACTATTTCTATCAACTTTTCTAACAATATAAACCGTTGAACACGCCACAAAAATGTAAAATATAACGAGGTAAAATCGGCCCTAAAAATGTTAAATGATTGGCATAAAAAATTACGGGTTTTTGCACTAAAATGCTGCTATTGAAACCGCTTGCAAACACACCAACGCAGGCTTTTGAATGTGAAGTTGAAAATTAGTTTCAAGGAGGTCAGAACAAATGATTATCACCATCACACACATCTTTATGGCTTTCATGGCAGGCATGATAGCTGCATTTATCTTGGTCATTATGTTCCAAGGAAGTCGATACTAAATTCGGCAATGGGTCGAGTTTACATCCTACTCTCGCCTTCCTTCAATAGAAAGAAGGCGAGCGTCTACACAATACGAATCTGATGAGGTAGTTTCACCTGATCAGACTGGAGGAAAAATTATGGCACACGTTTATCACGTCACCAACCAAACAGCTGAACAACGATTTCGCGAAAGACTTCTTTTTGAAGCGTTCGTACCTCCCCACCAGCTTGCAGTCGTTTTTAGAGGGCAAAATTTCAGCCGCTTCATTGAGCCGGGCAAACACAATTGGCGGCCGTTTCCCGGAGTTGAAACCATTATCGGCTACTTAGACTTGAGTACAGTCTATCTGCCATTCCAACTCAAACAAGTTCTATCAACTGATGGTTTTCCATTTCAAGTTTCTGGAACAATCGCTTACATCTATGATCCGAGAGACTGCCCAAATCTTAAAGCCAACATTGAATACCTGATGCAGGCGGTGAGGAGAAAAAAATCAATCGAGGAACCGATTTTAACAGTTTTAAACAAACACTTAAGGGTTGTCGCAGGTAGCATTCCAGCACTAGAGCTCATGAATGGCAACGCGGCTACGAAAATTAGCTGCAAGCTTGCACATACTGTGAATCGGCAGCTTAATGAAATCGGTGTACGAATCAACCAGAATTTTGGCATTGTGATTGAACAGATTATCGCTCCAGAGCTACTGCAAAATGCTCAACAACGCGGTCTTTCACACTGGCTTGAATATGTCTCTGGTCTGACAGAACTTTCTGACAGTGACAGGAATAAATTGATTCAAATGAAACTGGCAGACAACGGAAATTTAACCCTTTTCGTTGATAGTCAGAGCAATAAAAACGGTCGGCTCATTCATCCCGGCCTGCTTCCTCAATTAAATTAACGCTGGGCTACCCTCAGATGGTAGGGCCTTCATCCTCAGCGGCTAGCTTACTAGCCCCTTGCACAGGCAATCGTGCGGGGGGCGTTTTTTTATTTGTCACATTCTCCCCCTGAACGTGTTATCATCCCGGCCGAAAACTATTCCAATTCTGGAGAGACACACATGACTCAACCATTACCGATTTCAGTGCAGCTTTACACAGTACGCGATGCCCTCGCGGCCGATTGGCAAGGCACCCTAGAGCAAATTGCAGAGATGGGCTACGCCGGCGTAGAAACAGCTGGATTTACATATGCTCCATCCATGGCCGAAGCTATCAACAAGATCAAGAGCTTGGGACTCACTATTTCAGGCGCACACAGCCCCCATCCTACTGGTAATTCAAAAAAACAAGTCCTTGAAACAATGGCCGCCACAGGTTCAACTAGATTAATTTCAGCATTCATGCCGCCCGAAAATTATAAAACTATTGGTGAAATCAAAAAGTTAGTCGAAGAATTCAACACTGCCAACGCTAACGCCAAAGTGGCCGGACTCACCTTTGGTATTCATAACCATTGGTGGGAGTTTGAGCTAATAGACGGGAAGCGGGCTATCCAACATTTGATTGATGAAGGTCTGGACGACGATATTTTCTTTGAAATTGACACTTACTGGGTCACCACGGCCGGAGCCGACGTCGTCGGAGAGGTGACCAAATATGCAGACCGAATCCCCCTCCTGCACATTAAAGATGGGCCAACCGGTAGCGATTCAAATATGGTTGCGGTCGGTCAGGGTATCATGGACTTTCACAGCATAATCCCGGCTGCTCCAAACGCCGAATGGCTCATTGTTGAGCTAGATCGCTGTGATACAGACATGCTCACAGCAGTGCGCGAAAGCATTAACTACTTGGAAGCACAAGGGCTAGGACGTAAACGGTAGTCAGTAGGTCAGTA
>JBCCSO010000095.1:0-11652 GCA_039199965.1 Chloroflexota bacterium
AAACCAGTTTCTAGGGGAATTGTAAATCAGGTAATGAGCAGTTATCTCGGCCCTAATATGAGCACGCAGTTCGATTTTGTTGAGGATTATTTGAGCACAAGCCAATTCTTTGGGGGTGATCAGATCAGTGCAGCCGATATCATGATGCTATTTCCACTTGAGGGAGCTATGAACCAGTCAACTTTTGCATCAAAGTATCCAAGCATACTTAACTATGTCAAACGGATGCAGGCTCGGCCGGCCTATCAAAGGGCTTTAGAAGCAGGCGAGCCCTACGCATTTGCCCAGAAATAAGTTGAAAGTGAAGCGTGTTGAGTGTAACAAATTGAACTCGCTCGTTGATTCGACACTCCATGCTTTACATCCGCCAAAATGAACTACTCGATCAATGGTAATGGTTCTCCGCTACTTTTGCTGCACGGCTTCACCGGTAGCCTTAACAATTGGGAGCCTTTTGTGCCCATGCTAGCGAAAAAACACACAGTCATCACGGTTGATCTACCCGGTCACGGGCAATCTTCACATTCAACAGTTCTAGAAAATTACAGGATGGAGGCCGTCAGTGATAATCTGCTTGGTATAATGGATGATCTTGACCATCATACTTTTGATCTGCTTGGATACTCTATGGGGGGGCGATTGGCACTGTACACCGCCGTCAGATTTCCAAAACGCATTAAACGGTTAGTTCTTGAAAGCGCATCTCCCGGCCTCAAAACGGCTGAAGAGCGTCAAGACCGTATCAGGACTGACAATATGCTTGCAGATCGAATTGAGCGAGATGGAATTGAGTCTTTTGTCAATTTTTGGGAATCAATTTCACTATGGGAAAGCCAAGCCCAGCTTTCAGCCAGCTCAAAAAATCATCTGCGTCAGCTGCGGCTCACTAATAACGAGGCCGGACTTGCCCTGTCCCTGCGCGGGATGGGCACCGGGCAGCAGCCATCCCAATGGACTTACTTACCACAGCTAAGTTTGCCAACACTGTTGTTGACCGGGGAGTTTGACACCAAGTTTAAAAACATCGCCGCAGAGATGCAGACACTGATCCCAAACGCAACACACCAAATAATTGCGGGTGCAGGGCACACCATTCATCTCGAGCAGCCAGAAGCTTGGTTTAATACAGTAAGCACCTTCTTATCAATGTAGAACAAGTACAAGACAGCATGGGGACCAGTGATTTAGTGCTTATTTTGAGCCTTTTTGAATAGAGCCACATTTATGCCACATTTCAGCAATATATTGTTTTAACCCTATGCGTTCTTACTCTGATTCAACCCACCGTTATCAAAACAGCTTTAGAGTCAGTCTAATCAATCCTAACAAAACACTAATCGTTGAAAAAACGTCTTAAAAACGACAGACGGCCGTTTAGCTGACTACTTTAGGCTCATATAAACTTTGGGTGTTAACTGCTTTATAGATTAACAGACAGTATTTTCCACTTTTGTGGTTAAGTAACCGATTTTTTGCCCTTCTGTTCTTGATTATGATTCTAACAACGAAAAAAACATGGAACTTTTTTACGGTCAATTTCGTTATACATGACCATAAGGCTATCTCGATTTGGTGCAAAACAGGACCCAAGGCCTAATTGTTTGACCAAAGTCATCAATCATTTAGTGAAGCGTATTTCTATACTAAGAGATAGGTTGTGAAACCTGTTTCACCCATTAAAAAGTTGCCATGAATACAAACGGAATTTCTAAAATGAGCAGTATCTTTTTTGGAAAATTTAAGATCAGTGTAATCGCATTTTGCACCCTTATGCTGATTGGCTGCTTGCCTACCTCTACAGAGCCCCCACCAACCATTCAAGCAGTTGCAGACCACGCTCAAGTTTTAAATCAAGTTTCAACTGAAGACATTCACGTGCTCCAGGATCAATCATACGGAAGTGGCCGCATTTTGCTTTATGAATGGAAGCAGGATAGCCAGCACTGTTTGGCATCTTCATACATTACGTCACTGGGTGGACACTGGGAAATAAGCGACACGCTGAGCTTACCATGCCAGCAACCCACAAGTTTTGTGGCTGGCTATACAAACGTCAGCAAAATTGAAGCTAACTTAGGCTCTCCACGCCAGACGGTTGCTTACGGCACCAGCCAAGCAGGCAACGTGGTGCGCGTTATTTGGGCAGATGGAATGGTTGAACAAGTTCCGCTTGAGGATGGTTCCTTTCTCACGGTACGCTCCGGCCGGTGGTCTATTGATCGCATTGAGTTAATTGGCAATGGAGGAAACCTACTTTCTGTGGAAGACTGGGCCTAAATGTCTGTAAACAAAAAAGGCCGCTGGGATAATATTTACCCCAGCGGCCTTTTTTGTTTCAACTCTAAATTTTATTCGATAGCTTGTTTTTCAATTTTTATTAAGCACCTACTGTCACCGCAGGATTTACATTCCGTTTGAGTAATACGATACTGCTTACCTTCGCTGGCCCAAGACGTGGCGGTCTGCAATACGCCAACCGCTAGGTGGCAGACCGGCCGGTCTGCCGTCCGGCCAGTACACAGAGGGCACTTTTCAATTTCCCAGCACCAATGCTCCTCCTCGGAATATACGTGAACCACTTGATCTGATACAGTATTAAATAGCTTCGCAAAAAAGTGCAGCCCGGTTTCCATTCGACGATCTAGTGAGCCGATTTTCATAGCAACTTGGGCAGCGCGAGCAACACTACTCATCCGAGTTAAACCATCACGCATCGATTGCTGGCCTGCACGTGTCGCAAATACACGTGCACCTCGGGGACCATACATTTCCCAGAAAGCCTGCTGCAATCTTCCAATTTCAGTGAAGGTGAACTCTTTCTCCATATTATCAGGAGGATAGTTGCCGATATATTGCTGAAGGCCAGCCATATTCAACAGTGCAGCGACCCCCTTCTCACCAACAATTTCTTCGGCCGATTCTAAAATAATTCTAGCCCAGCGGTTTGGGTAAAAATAATTTTGGCCTTCTATCGCATCCATTAAAAATTGCCTCCACAACTATTCGCGTTGATGTGTTTATTTTTAGTTGAACCGCTCCTGACGTATAAGCGGTATTTACTTTGAACTTTTATATGAACTAATAAGGAGTATATTACAGGTCAGCAGTGATCGGCAAACCATATGTCAACTTTTTATCTCTTAAAATGAAATCAATTTAGCAAAAAATAGTGAAGCATTACGTCCACATTACATCTACATAAAATCTCTTTATTACACAGATATTAATCTTATCTACTGGAATAACTTTTATAATTACCTGCATGTTAAGAAAATTGATTTTATTACCTTCACTCTTTGTTTTGCTTACTGCCTGTGGTGGCCGAAATAGCAATCAAGCCAACAACAGCAACCTAGACATCGCAGTAGATGTCGAATCCATGATGGTAGGTGCTACTGACCTTATGGTGACCATACTCGACGAAAATGGCTCTCCTGTCAACGATGCAACCGTCAGCATAAAGGGAGATATGTCCCATGCAGGTATGCAGCCGGTTCTTGGTGAATCTTCTTCAGGTTCAGCCGGTGTGTATACGATTCCATATGAATGGACGATGGCGGGTGACTGGTTCATTACTGTAGACGTTTCCCGGCCGGATGGCGAGACGGCATCAGCGCGTTTTGATTTCAGCGGAATCGGTGGTGACATGGAGGGAGAGATGGACCATGGCGACATGGATCACGGTGAGATAGAGATGGAAATGGATGGGGAAGAAATGGAGTCCGGTTCAGAATAATCGCTTTGTCGCACCCAAATCACGCTTCATGTCTCTATACCAGCCCAAGACCAGATTTAATGTCCTAAAACTGCCTCTCATTGGCCCTCTTTTGCGCTGGCGCTGGGGACGTCTTATATTTCAATCTGTTTTGCTAATCGTTGCAGTTTTGCTGCTATACGATGGCTTTTCTGGCCCACAATTTGCACCAGAGAATCTGTCAACCGTTGTTACATGGATTCACTATCGTGGCATTATTGTTTTTGGGTTCCTCTTGCTGGGCAACATTTTCTGCATGGGCTGTCCATTTACAATGCCGCGCACGCTTGCAAAGCGACTAGCCATCAGCGGCCGAAGATGGCCTAAGTTTTTGCGCAATAAATGGCTCGCTATCGGACTGCTTTTCTTCTTCTTTTGGGCATATGAGTATTTTGACCTGTTCGCCAGCCCCCTTCTAACCGCTTGGGTTATTTTAGGATACTTCATTGCCTCATTTTTCTTAGAAACCATATTTTCAGAAAGCGTATTTTGCAAGTATGTTTGTCCGCTTGGCACATTTAATTTTGTTAGCTCTACGATCTCACCGCTACAGATTACAATCGAAGATCGGAATGTTTGCAACACATGCACCGGTCGAGAATGCTTGAATGGAACAACAGCCATGGGGCAGCCGGGAAATCCGATCACAAAAAATGGAGCGGTAATTAGTTTAGACTCAATTGATGTTTTAGGGTGCGGAACAGAACTATTTGCACCACGCATTAAGAGCAACCTTGACTGTACCCTTTGCTTAGACTGTGTTCGTGCTTGCCCCCATGATAATGTAATTTTAGGCGCGCGTAATCCTCTTAAAGAAGTCAAAGAGGGCACGTGGCCTGCTCGCTGGGACATTTCGTTCTTGGTTCTAATTTTTACCTTTTCAGCACTAGGGAATGCTTTTGGGATGGTAGGACCCGTCTTTCAACTAGAAGCATGGCTGGCTAATGTTCTCAATGTTCAAGATGAAGCTCTGCCTCTGTTAATTATTTTTGGCGTAACTAATTTGATTATGCCGATTGGCTTTGGATTGTTGGCTGCGTGGACATCAAGAGCCCTTGCCAAACGCGAGGAACCGATCCGTAACACGCTGGCCCGGTATGTACCGGCGTTTTCTCCACTGGCTTTTTCTATTTGGCTGGCCCACTATGGTGGGTTTCACTTTTTAGGCAGTGCGGCCGCTATTTCACCCGTTTTCAAAAATTTCTTAGAAGATCACAACATCTATTTCTTGGGAGAACCAAACTGGACAATGGCAGCAATCGTACCGCTTAATTGGCTTGATCCGATGGAGATGGGGATTATCCTAGTCGGTCTGCTGGCATCACTTTACGTTTTAGGGGAACGAGCCAAAAAAGCAAAGCCAAAAAAGGACAAAACCTTGGCTCAACTACCCTGGATGCTGCTTCTCATCGGGATTACGGTCGCTGCATTTTGGATTTTCTATTTACCAATGGAAATGCGTGGGGTATCAATTTTTGCATAGGCACCCTTCAATCTATTTTCACAAAACAGCCTAAAGTCGTAGCCAGCATTATCTCGGCAACAGTGTGTACCGGTTAGTGTAAAGGCTTTGGCTGGAGTCAATTTTTTGACTGTTCCATCGTTAAGCTAAGAATAAGCAACAAGGTCTGCAAAACCAAGCTGCGCTTTATGCGCTTTATTTAATTGAAGAGTAAGTAGATTGCGGAAAGCAACTGGGTTTAGACTAGGCTGGTTTAGGTCAGTCCAGTCTGGTATTTCAAAAATATATCAGAGCTTACTTATTTCACCGCACTACATCTCAAATTTCGCAAATTCTGCATCTTTTCGTCTAAGTACACAGAATAAGTTGGGTTTTAACTCGCACCTACTTTACAAGCCCAAAGAGGTTGAGAGGAGAATACACTACTGAAACTCAATCACAAAGCACTGATGGCTTGACAGCATACCTTAATTGATGCTGTGGCCGATTTTCAAACCGTTCCACCAACTTAGTGAGACACCGAACAGCGCAATTGTACAAACTTGAATCAGGTTATCTAAAAATAACAGGAACAGGCTCTTTGACACATCGCCTTTGATGGTTTGGTCAATTAAACTTCGAACTATTTCAGTTAACCATAGCAGAAGTACTACCAACGTTTGTCCATCATATCGGCCGAATAAATCACATTTGAAAACGTTGGGATCAACCTATTTCAAAACAAAAAGGCTGTACCCACCTGAAGTGAGTACAGCCAAGAAGGAGAAAATAAGAATTCAGGCTTATTCGGCCGGAATCAGGACAGCATCAATAACGTGAATCACACCGTTAGTGGCTTTGATATCAGTAGTGACTACTTGGACAGTGTCATTTAAAAAGACACCATCATCTGTAACCGAAATCGTCACGTCTTGCCCAAGCAGAGTTGTAGCTGAGTCAAGGGTCACAACAGTTTCTGCTAGAACCGATCCTTCAACGACATGGTAGAGAAGGATATTGGTTAAAGCACCTTCTGGATCTTCAAGCAGCGTTTCAACTGTGCCTTCTGGCAAAGCCGCAAACGCATCATCAGTTGGCGCAAATACGGTAAAATCACCCTCACCCGCAAATGTATTAACCAAGCCAGCTGCGTCTAATGCCGCAACTAGTGTGTTGAATATACCCGCTTCAACTGCAATTTCTGCAATGGTTTGGGTTGGTTCTTCCATCATTGCACCCTCTTCCTCCATAGCACCCTCATCTTTCACAGTGCTTGGGGGAAGCAGTACAGCATCAATGACGTGGATCACACCGTTACTAGCTTTGATGTCTGTGGTCGTTACGTTCACACTACCATTTAGCACAACGCCACCATCAACAACCTCAATAGATACATCTTCACCCTGAAGCGTTGTAGCAGAGTCAAGCGTAACCACGGTTTCAGCCAGAACTGTTCCAGCTACAACATGATAAGTCAAAATTTGAGTCAGAGCACCCTGCGGGTCTTCGAGCAAACTCTCAACGGTACCTTCAGGCAAGGCTGCAAATGCGTCATCGGTTGGCGCAAATACGGTGAAATCTCCCTCACCTGCGAGTGTATCAACCAAGCCAGCTGCATCTAGAGCGGCAACCAAAGTATTGAATGTTCCGGCTTCAACCGCAATTTCTGCGATGCTTTGCGTCGGCTCATCCATCATTTCATCATCCATTACCTCTTCTTCGGAAGTTTGTGAAATGCTTGGTGGTAACAAGACCGCATCGATCACGTGGATCACGCCGTTGGTCGCTTTGAGGTCTGTAGTAACAACTTTTACACTGTCGTTTAGAACAACACCACCGTCAACAACTGCAATAGAAACATCTTCACCCTGAAGCGTGGTTGCAGAGTCAAGGGTAACGACTGTTTCAGCCAAGACTGATCCCTCCACAACGTGGTAAGTCAAGATCTGAGTTAAGGCACCTTGAGGATCTTCTAGCAAGCTCTCAACAGTGCCCTCTGGCAAGGCTGCAAATGCATCATCAGTTGGCGCAAATACAGTGAAATCACCCTCACCTGCAAAGGTGTCAACCAAACCGGCCGCATCTAGCGCGGCTACCAGTGTATTGAACGAGCCTGCTTCGGAAGCAATTTCTGCGATGGTTTGGGTCGGCTCTTCCATCATCTCCTCGTCCATCATTTCTTCTTCTTCAGCCATCATGCTAGGTGGCAGAAGTACAGCGTCAATCACGTGGATAATACCGTTATCAGTCATAATGTCAGTGATGACGACATTGACGCTATCATTTAAGACAACCCCCCCGTCTACTACCGCAATAGATACATCTGATCCACCCACTGTGGTTGCGCTGTCCAAGCCTACAACAGTTTCAGCAGGTACTGCGCCAGACACCACATGGTAAAGCAAAACATCTGTTAGCGCACCAGAAGGATCTTCAAGCAAGCCTTCAACAGTGCCTTCTGGCAAAGCCGCAAATGCATCATCGGTTGGCGCAAATACGGTAAATGGACCTTCGCCTGACAGTGTCTCAACAAGATCAGCAGCAGTCACTGCCGCTACGAGAGTTTGGAAGCGGCCGTCTGCAACAGCAACATCAACAATGGTGCTGCTCTCCATTTCCTCTTCCATCATCTCTTCTTCAGTTGGTTCTGGCTCAGGGGTTGGTTCCGGAGCTGGCTCTTCGGTGGGAACTGGCTCAGGAGTTGCTGTGGGTTCTGGTTCTGGTGTGCCACCACACGCTGCCAAAATGAGCATAAGGGCCAAAGTAGCCATAAAGTAAATTGTTCTTTTCATAATTCTTCAATCCTTAAATTTGTATTTTTTAGTGAAATTTCGCATGCGTTACGGTTGAGAAGGATTACGGCCAAACGTTAGATGTCTACTTATTGCACAGCTATTTCTGATGTCGATCTTATTTGATTAGTCACTTATGAGCAAAGCGTCCATATTTTGTCTATATTTATGCGAATCAAACACATTATTAAGCCTTAGGATAAACAAAGATAGAAAATATCTTGACAAATTTCTCCAGCTACAAGAGCTAATTTTTTAACTTTTCACCAAATTTGGACCAGCGAAGGTGATACGAGGGCATGCTATTTAATAAAACATGTTATATTTGCCGACAAAATCTAAACAAACCACCATGTCAAACTAAGTGACATCACCTTCGAGTTCAAAGCACAAGCAGCATTAAATATTGGAACGCCCAAAACCAACTTAAATGGCAGAGAGAAGAACAAAACCATGACCACCCAAACAAAATTAAAAATCGCGTTCGCATGCTACCTCTCAGCAATCCTCATTTTTGTTCCGACACAAGCTGTTGCCAATGGCGGGGACACAATCAGCTTTGGGTCATTTTTAGCTGGGCTATTTCACCCTGTCATGCAGCTAAACCACTTTTTAGCGATGGTTAGCGCAGGCATCATTAGCGCACAAATCGGCGGCCGGATGGTATGGACCATACCAGTCACCTTCGTTGGGCTGATGGCTATAGGCTGGGGATTAAATTTAGCGGGTATCGGTTTAGGTTACATAGATTTAGCAGTTGCACTATCAATTGTGGTTTTAGGTCTCATTATCGCCATCGATCGTTCATTTACGGTAGCTATTATGATAATCGTGGTTGGCCTATTCGCACTCTTTCACGGTTATGCACACGGGGTCGAAATGCCATCGTTAGCAAATCCGATCCAGTATGCCTCTGGCTTTCTAATAGGAGCAGCCATCATTCATTTCATTGGCATTCTTGTTGGAGGCATCCCTCAGAACTATGAAAAAAGAAGTTCAATCTTTTCTATAATGGGCGCTACCATAGCCGTATTTGGTGCTCTCTTCGTCTCAGGCATCCTTTAATTAGCATCAATCAACGTTGCCAAAGCAGTGTAAACCGCTTTTTGAACCAGTGCTGTCCTGATCGCATTTTCATGCTGAGTTAGGCTGGTTCAAAGATTATTGATCGGGGTAGCCGCGGCATCTTAGAAAGTCACACTGATTATTTGGTCTTTGCAGTTGACGAATAATTAAATCAAAACTACGATTCTGTCGACTAGTTGAAACATCAATTTTAACTAGGAATATTTACACCACTATAGAGGATTAGAGATGTCTGATAGCTTCCGCGCACTTATTATTGAGAAAGAAGAACCCAAAACATTTACCCGCAGGGTAGGCGAACGCACTTTAGATGAATTACCAGAAGGTGATCTAACAATCAAGGTACAGTATTCATCCCTGAACTATAAGGATGCGCTGTCTGCTATTGGAAATCCGGGCGTGTCGCGAAATTTTCCTCACACGCCCGGCATCGACGCCGCTGGAGCGATAGTTGAAGGCAGTGACGATTTCAATGCTGGAGATGAGGTGATTGCCATCGGCTTTGATTTGGGCATGAATACACCGGGTGGCTACGGCGAGTATGTACGCATTCCGGCCGGATGGGCTGTGCACAAGCCGGATGGTTTAACGCTGCGTGAAGCGATGATTTTGGGCACGGCCGGGTTTACGGCCGCCCAGTCTGTGGACGCGCTGCAAACCGCTGGTGTCAAACCGGAAGACGGACCGATTGCAATTACCGGAGCAACCGGCGGCGTCGGCAGCGTAGCGCTGGCTATCCTTTCAAAGCTTGGGTACAGCACAATCGCATTTACCGGTAAAACAGAGGCTGGTGCCGACTTTCTAACCAGCTTAGGTGCAGATGAAATTAAACATCGCTCTGAAATTTCAGAGGATGGCGGCCGCCCCATCCTGCGTGAAACCTTTGCAGGAGCAATTGATACCGTTGGTGGTGCACCGCTTTCCAATTTAATCAAGCAGATCAAATACGGTGGCGCAGTAACCTGCTGCGGCCTTGTGGCTGGTGCCAGCTTTGAGTCAAGCGTCTTTCCCTTCATTTTGCGGGGGGTTTCGCTTTTAGGCATCGATTCTGTTGAATGTCCACTAAGCGAAAAACAGCGCATTTGGGGCAAGCTCGCCGGTGAATACAAACTTGATAATCTTGCAGAGCTTTCAAACGAAATTGGGCTAGATGGCGTATCTGACGAGATCGACAAAATTCTAAAAGGCGGTCAAACCGGCCGAGTTTTGGTCAATTTAAACCTGTAGTTTTGATTCGAACATGTTCCGTGTTGCGTTAGAAGGCAGAATGTTAACGTTACACACAACACATTACAGCCAATAATTTAGGTGATAGATCATCCATGAACGTTTCAATCTTTGAAGCAGACCACACCAACGTATCACGTGCTATTGAGCTTATGCGTTTGGCATTTGAGCAGCAGCGAGGATTTATAGATCCTGAGCCGGGAATTTTCCGCAGGGACTCGTTTAAGACCTTAACTGGTGAGGTACGTAAAAAAGAAAAGCGGCTCATCATTGCGCTACAGCGGCAAAGGCTTTTAGGCTGTGTTCTGTGTAATCCCAATCCGGAAAGTGAAACTGACTTTTACTTCGGGCGTCTCGCGGTTCACCCCCGTTATCGTGGCAACGGGATCGCTGGGCAGTTGCTTGAAGAGATTGAATCAATTGCGCGAACAGAGAAATATATGGGCGTTTCCTGCTTTGTGCGCATTATGTTGCGCCAAAACATCCAGTTTTTTGAAAACAAGGGATATGAAATATACGATACTGGCATCCATTCTGGATACGATGAACCAACCTTTTACAAAATGCGAAAAAAGCTTTGATTTACGATTTTGGGTTAACGATTTACAACCAAACTGCCGCACTAGCCATCATTAACTACGCTGTGCGATCAAACAGCTCAGAATAAATCTATTCGATTATGAGGCCTTAATCGGCAATCCTAAATCCTAATTCCTAATTCAACTTATGTTTACAACTGAACACATTCTTGAATTGGTCAATTCGGTCATCAAGAAGAAGAAAATAAGAATACCGGGTCTGCAATTATCAGATGAAGGAGTTATGCAGGCACTGCGCCAATCTGCTCTGACAGTAGAGCAAACAGATCATCTGGGCTCAGTTTTGAGAGCTTACGAGCAGGGCCAATCGGTATACGGCAGCCATTTCCACAGTACCCTCCTCATCCGTTTGGTTGAAAGCTTTCTGGTGTATGCCCGTTCGTCCCTTCACACACAAACCAACACAGAGCCCATAGATCTGCTGGCCCGCAACACCAATGAACAGATTTTCATGCGCAACTTGGCCGCGGCCGAAGAACCCTTGAACATCTTTTTAGGTGTGCTCAAACCAGATCAGATTGCCTCGTTATTTAATTGGAAAACCAAACGAGGGAAAGAAAGAGCGGCTGTTTTGCCTGAATCGGTTGAGAATGGAGACTATCATCCATTTACTCATATAACATGGACCGTTGACCGCAAAATGTACATGGTCACAAAACGGGACAACAAACTCATGGGATTGCAGATGTCATATTCAGCGCTGAAGGTCCGGCCGGGTGTGCCACGCATGGGCTTGTGCGACTTTTGCCACGG
>JBCCSO010000096.1:0-11595 GCA_039199965.1 Chloroflexota bacterium
ATGTTCATCACCGCTTTGCTTGAATTGTAGGCGTACGACCCAAATCCCGGCCGCTGCGCGGTTAGCGATCCCAACTGCGAAGAAACATTCACGATGATGGGTGCAGCCGCAGCCTTGAGCAGATCAATTCCTTCATGGACAACCCGCATCGCCCCCACACCGTTGGCGTTCAAGGTCAGCAGGAACTGATCTGCATTAAATGCCTCAAAGCTGTCTCTAAAGTTCACTCCAGCGTTGTTGATCAAAACATCAATGTGGTCAGTTTGCCCTGCGATTGCCTTGACTGCTGCTGACACAGATTGATCGTTGATGACATCAAGCTGAATGATTTTCATGCTCTCGGCATAATCGGCCGCTAAACGATTGAGCTCCAGCGCTTCTTCGGGCAGGCGGCACGTTGCAAATACAAATTCCCCTTTTGACAGCAGTTGCTTGGTCATCTCCAGGCCAATCCCTCTATTTGCACCAGTTATCACATAATTTTTCATAGCCATCTCCGAAGGTTGTCGACACGTGATTTATTATCCATTGTACCAACAATCATGCCACCTTACTTGACCCTCACCAGTTTTCAATGAGTTTGTATCAGAAAATATGGCGCATCTCCACGTAAAATTATAATAGGAGTATGCTAAAAATATTCTCTGTTGATGACGCCCAAAAATCTATTTTAAAACGAGACAATGCGTTCTTTTTTGCCAATGCTGAAATGACTTCCGCGCAAAAAGAGGCCTCGATTGCCATCTATGGTGAACCATTCACCCCAGATGAAGCGGTGCGCCACATTTTGAGCGATATCCATGAAAGAGGGGATGCAGCTTTAGCCGATTGGACGAAAAAATTTGATGGCAGTGTGCCTGAACAGATCATCATTCCGACCGAAGATCTGCAGGCGGCCCTTAGCCGAATCGATCTGAACCTGCGTCAGGCATTAGAAAAAGCGGCCGACCGGATTCAAGATTTTCACCAGCGTCAGCCACTGCCCAACTGGACCACCAGCGAAATGGGGGGCACCATCGGCCAGCGTGTCACCCCGATCGAGCGCGTGGGCGTCTACGTGCCGGGCGGCACCGCCCCTCTACCTTCAACGATGCTGATGTGCGCTATTCCAGCCCGCGTAGCCGGAGTGAAAGAGCTAATAGCCGTTACCCCACCGGGCAAAGATGGCAAGGTTCCAGACATCATTTTAGCCGCAGCCGCCATCTCACAGGTTGACCAAGTGCTGGCGATGGGTGGTGCCCAAGCGATTGGGGCATTAGCCTTTGGCACAGAAACCATTCAGCGAGTTGATAAGATCGTGGGGCCGGGAAATTTATGGGTAACGCTAGCCAAGCGACAGGTTTACGGCATTGTGGGAATTGATGGGCTGTATGGTCCTACTGAAACGGCCGTGGTTGCTGATGAAACGGCCGATGCTGCGTGGGTGGCGGCCGACCTTTTGGCCCAAGCAGAGCATGATGTCTTGGCTTCAGCCATACTATTTACACCATCGGCTGAACTGGCTGAACAGGTGCAAATCGAGGTGGGCAAGCAGACTGAAGAGCTGAGTCGGGCAGAAATCATCGTCCAGTCACTAGCCGGTCAGGGTGGTATTGTGCTCACCAAAGACATGAGTGAAGCCTGTCATTTGGCAAGTCAATATGCGGCCGAACACACCTGCATCGCCAGCGATAGCCCAGAGAAATGGATTGAAAAAATTCCAAATGCGGGGGGATTGTTTGTCGGCGAACACTCGTTTGAAGTGTTGGGAGACTATGTTGCCGGTCCCAGTCACACGATGCCGACCAACGCCACAGCACGGTTTGCTTCACCTTTGAACGTAGCTGATTTTGTCAAAATCAGCAGCATTATCAACATTGATCCGCAAACGGCCGGAGAGCTGGCACCCATCGCGGCCCTCATTGCAGAAGCGGAAGGATTAGACGGTCATGCCTCGGCCGCGCGCAAACGCACCGCATAAATTATTCGGACAAAAGCAGATCATTGCTTCAGTTTTTGAATGGCGGCCGGGATCAGGTCAGCAAGTTCTGATGCGAGCATGCCGCGATCACCAAACTGCTCTTTTGCTAGCTCTGCGGCCACGCCGTGCAGCCATCCGCCCAAAACGGCCGCTTCAAACGGTGGCAGCCCTTGGCCCAATAGAGAGACAATTACACCGCTCAACACATCACCGCTCCCAGCCACAGCCATAAGCGGATTAGCAAACGGCAAAACCATTACTTGACCATCAGGGTTAGCAATCACAGTGTGTGCCCCCTTCAGCAAGATCACGCAGCGCCATTTCTTGGCCATTTCTCGCGTAACCTCAATCCGATTCAACGTCTTAAACTCGTTTAAAGGCATGTCCAGCAGCCGGGCCATTTCACCCGGGTGTGGAGTCAACACACATTTTTTAGGTAGATTATCAAGCAGTGACTTTCGTCGAGAGAGAGTGTTCAGCGCATCTGCATCAAACAATAGCGGCACGTCTAATTGCTGAAAGCTTCGGAGTGATTCATGGACAAAGTAATCCGCATCGCTGAGTCCCGGTCCAATAGCGACTGCTGAAAACTGGTCAATTTTGCCGTGCAGCCAAATTGTTTCCTGACGATCAAGAATGCTCTCAAATCCAACCTCTGGCACAATCGATTCAGCGAGTTTGGTTGAAACGAGCTCTCGGCTTTCAGTCGTCGTTAGTACGTTAACCAAGCCAGACCCAGTGCGGAAAGCGGCCAAGGCAGACAGATAGGGTGCGCCTCTATACAGTTTTGATCCGGCCGCAATAAGTACATTGCCAAACGTCCCCTTGTAGCCGTTTTTCGGCCGATGGGGGAGCAGACTGCACACAAACTCTTCTGTCGCAAGCTCCGTCTTGACTTTGGCCGTAATGGCGGGCGAAATTCCAATGTCAACCACAATCAGTTCACCCAAATAGTCAGCCGCAGGGTAAAAGAAGTGCCCCTGTTTAGCTCCTTGAAACGAAATAGTTAGATCAGCATCCAAGGTTAAAGCATCTGCCTGCCCCGTATCACAATTAATCCCAGAGGGGCAGTCAACGGCTGCCAAGAAAATCGGCCGGAGCTGTCGCGCACGGCCAACAGCCTCAAGCAGGTCCGCATGAATGCCAACAATCGGCCGAGATAATCCGGTCCCAAACAGGGCATCAACAATTGCATCGCAATCCGTTAGTATATGCTCAAGTTCGTCAGGCAGAGTTTTGGCAATTGGTTCTAAGATTGTGATACCTAGTTCAAGCAGCTTGGCGTAGTTCACATCATCTTCTGCGTCCCGTTTCGCCATCATCAAGACGGTCAGATCATGACCGCTTTGATGCAAATATCGTGCAGCAACTAAGCCGTCTCCTCCATTGTTTCCCCCACCAGATAGAACCAATATGTTTTGCGACGGATCAAACCGATCAATTAACTGCTGTGCAAATGCACCGCCGGCTTGTTCCATCATGGCAGCATATGAATGTCCTGCTTGATCAGCTGCTTTTTCGGCCGCGACCATCTCTTCAACGCTAAAAATTTTCATAAAAAAAGCCGTCGTTTACTGAAGTGCAGAATGATGAGAATGGTACTCAAAATTTCTAAAACCCGTCAATAAACAACGGCTTTCTATTTTTCTGGCACCCCAGGAAGGAATCGAACCCTCAACCTACGGATTAGAAGTCCGGCGCTCTATCCATTGAGCTACTGGGGCATTTTTTTATTTTAAGCAAGATCAGGCTGTGAAATAGTGCTTAGTCAAACTTTTTTTAAGCGGTAGCCATTTCCAAATGATGAAGCTTTAAGTGTTATTTCAAGATTTCAATCCAGCCATATTGACAAAACACTATTCGACAACCGGTGAAATACCTTGGTAAATACGCGTCCCACCGATGGTACGCAGAACAACGTCCGGGGTCCGACCGATTTCGGCCGAAATTTCTGCCACCGTCATGGGTTGATTGGCATTAGCCAACAATACGCAGAATACAGCATCAACCAATGAAGACTTCTGAGCGAAGTCCTCGGGCAGTTGACGGAAATAAGTGTGGACCACGTACTGGAAGCCATCTACCCGACGCACCTCACCAGAATTCATATCGACAATATCAACCTCGTCAATCTCAGGGTTGAAGTGGATATCATCAATGCCCAACGCCTGCAACCGGGTTGCTAAATAGGCTTTCAGGTCCATGGTTGAACGATTCCACCAATCGTAGTCAATATGAAAGCGGGTATTTGAGTCCACTTTCTTGTTTCCCTGAAGATTAATTTTTGGTCTACCTGCCATAGTTTAAGTATTTGCCAAAAGGAGTTTAATCGCAAGCATTAATGTCAGAGCTGACTTGTGCTTTGATTAAACCCGTACTTTTTAAGTTATTGCATCCGATTTGGATCGAACTGCCAATATTGATCCCCGACAGAAATAAATGCGGGGTTGCGGACCAATTCTGCAAAAATGACGCCTGATGGCACTCGGCGCAAGATATTAATTGCGCTGTAAATCGTTTTCGCGTGAGCCGCATTCTGAGTACTTTCCTTCGTTAAATCGGAAAAAATTTCTGCAAGGAGTTCGCTTAGCTGACGCTGATTGGTCCTTTTGTAGATGGCATCAAGCGCGGCCGTTTGGTCTGTGCCAAAAATCATCAGCTCATCATAATCACAACCAATATTCCGCTTTTTAAGCTCAAAACGAACCCGATTTTCTTCTACAGATGCCAGACGTACGTACTCTTTGCGTTCTTTGCGCCGACGGTCACATCCTATAATTACCCGACCCGGCTGATCGGTGGGGGTCAGATTAACGTAGCCACCAACCGGTAAGCTGTTGCGTTCGTACCATTCGGCCAAACCAGTAATGTAGCGATGCTTACCAACCACCCAAACGTTGAACTCCTGACCAGACATATCGTCAATCAGGGTCACAAGCTGTGTTTGCGAAACACCTAGCGGAAAAAGCGGCCGTATACGCGAGGAAAGCGGAAGAGTGCCACATACCCGATGTGGGTAGGTTAGCGATAATTTAACAGTTTGTCTCATGGCAGCCGAAGCTAACTCAGACCATTCATCATCAATCTCGCGCTCGATTTGAAGCAATTGCGAACCAAACAGCGCACGATCAAAAGAAACGGTTTCATAGCGCAGACGCTCTGGGACGTTTTGTACATCAGTTGGGGTCAAGCGATGCAAAAACCATGATACTTTCCCCGGAGGAGCCACCTCAACGAAGCGATCGTCTTGCTGAAGATTATAGTTGAGCGAGAACTCTTGAACGGAAGGCTTTACACCGGGGTCCATATCTAGGTCAACCAAGATTTCGGGTGTCGTGAGCGGTCCACCACCGTTCATTTCAAGGATTGCTTCTGTCAGGTGCAGATGCCCAACGTTAACTTCAGAAAAAAGTGATTTGATAAACCAGTTGCTGGCCAAACGGATGAATTCGTCGTGTTCATCTAGGCGGGTTCTTAAAACGCTGGCTACATTATCGCCGTAGAAAGCCATCAGTTTTTCGATATCAGGGTTTTCGCTTTGCAACGCGGACAAGCCGTCCCCCACATTCAAAGGATGTTCAATATCTAGCTCGGCCGCAAATTCACGCTGACGGCTGCCATTAAAACTGACATCAATCGCCTTGAACTCACCAAACTGTGGGTTTTGCGCATCACGTACGCCAACGACTTCCCCGTGTGCAAACTGCATCGACGGAAAGATAATCTGATCTCCAACAGAGTAGGTGAGCAGTGGTTGATAGACGGTTCTACCCTCTAGGCGGCGTTGTAAATCTTGCTTCTCCGCTTCAATGCGGGACAGCATGACAGCTCGAACCAAAGTGTCGAGTGATTGAGGCTCTTCTGTGTCTATCAAATGCTGATAGAGGTTTTCGATGTCGTCATCTGTTATTTTGAACGACGGGGGAGTCCAGTATTCTGGATCGTTTGTCCGAATCTGTGTCACTTCGCTCTCCTAGATTGAAGGGGATTTTGAATTTTCAGGTAAGGTTCGTAAATTGGAGTATGCTGAACCGTTTGATTATAGCATTGCCCCTCTATTAAGCAATTTCGCCTTATCAAAAATTTGTGTTTAGTTGACCTTGCACGTGGCCAATTCTAGGAAGTTTCCAGCAGCAAGGTGAATTGTCATCAAATCGGAAATGATCAGGAGTATCTCCAAAAAAACGTATAATCTAACTTTGATCCAAATGAGTTTCATTGACACAAATGTCTGAAACTGACAAACTCGAAATCTATGTCAACCTTGACTCACAAAGAAATCAATCGTTTTAGCCGCCATTTAATCCTGCCTCAGGTCGGTATGTCTGGGCAGCAAAAGTTGAAAAATGCGGCCGTTTTGTGCATCGGCGCAGGGGGATTAGGTTCGCCAGTGCTGATGTATCTGGCAGCGGCAGGCATCGGCCGGATTGGGATTGTTGATTACGATACAGTTGATGTCACTAATCTACAGCGACAAATCATTCATGGTACACAAAGTGTTGGCCGCTCAAAATTAGAAAGCGCCACCGCACGCGTGAAGGACATTAATCCGCACGTCGTCGTTGACCAATATGAAGTACCCTTCACCTCAGAAAACGCGCTTGAGATCATTGAAAAGTACGATCTAGTGATTGATGGGACAGACAACTTCCCAACTCGTTACCTTGTAAATGATGCCTGCGTGATATCGGGCAAACCAAATGTCTATGGAAGTATCTTCCGTTTTGAAGGGCAAATTTCAATTTTTGGGATGCCAGACGGACCATGCTACCGGTGTCTTTTTCCCACCCCCCCACCGCCCGGAGCAGTGCCATCTTGCGCAGAAGGCGGTGTCCTAGGTATTTTACCGGGCACGATTGGGGCGTTGCAGGCCACAGAAGCGGTTAAGCTCGTTCTAGGAATCGGCAGGCCGCTTGTGGGGCGCATGCTTATCTATGATGCGTTAGAAATGGACTACATGGAGCTAAGTGTCAGAAAAAATAAGGACTGTCCAGCTTGTGGAGACAACCCAACTATCACAGAATTAATTGATTACGAGCAGTTTTGTGGAATGCCAGCACACGACCGTAGTGAATTTACAAGAGGAATGAACAACAATATGAACGCACAAAGTCCAGTTCCCGCAATCACGCCGGCAGAACTAAAAGCTCGACTAGACACCGGTGGCAAGATCAAAATTTTGGATGTAAGGGAGCCACACGAATGGGATATCTCAAATCTCGAAAAGTATGGCTCGTTTTTGATTCCAAAGGATCAGGTAGTTGGCCGTGCGGAAGAGCTTGATCCAAACGAAGAAATGGTGGTGCAGTGCCGCAGTGGCGGCCGAAGTGCTGATGTTATTCGCTGGCTTCAGCCGTTGGGCTTTAACAATCTTCTCAATTTAGAAGGCGGTATCAACCTATGGGCTAAAGAGATCGAAGATGATATGCCAGTCTATTAACCTTGTCGAAAGCACTGGTTGCGTTAGCATTTTATTACCAAAAAGTAAGATCATGTAAGAGCAAACGACACAGATCGTCAGAGAAATAAATCAAAAAAACAGGAGATTGCCCGAGATGAAAGCAATTTATAACGGGGTGGTAGTCGCTGAAAGCAAAAACACAGTGATTGTTGAGGGAAATCACTATTTTCCAATAGATTCTGTCAAGATGGAATACCTCTCTGAAAGTGACCGTCAAACGATATGCCCATGGAAGGGCACCGCCAGTTACTACAATATTGCAACTGACCAAGGTAATTCAAGCAGCAATGCTGCCTGGTACTACCCTGACCCAAAAAGCGCAGCAGAAAACATTAAAGATCACGTTGCGTTCTATCCGGTTGTTCAGGTTACTGCCTAGTTGGATTGGGGCCAGTTCTTCATGCATGAAGGACTGGCCCTAGCAAAAATCTTATGGTCAAGTTGGGACTTGCGTTGGGCGGCGGTGGGGCACGAGGTGCTGCACATGCTGGCGTTCTTTACGAACTTGAGATTCTTGGTGTCTGGCCGAATATTATAACAGGCACATCGATTGGAGCCGCCGTAGCTGCTTTTTGGGCGTTTGGGAAAAAAGCTGCAGATATCCACCAATTTTTCGAAAAACTGAACTTAGGCAATCTGTATAATCTACCGGGTGGCAACCCGAGTTTGTCAAGCATGGCCCGCTTTGAATCGGCCGTAGAGGAGCTAATTGGACGGCCAACATTTAATCAAGCAGACATTCCCCTTTCCGTTGTGACAACAAATTTAGTCACGCGCCAAGAAGTTATCATAGATGAAGGCGATGTCCTATCAGCCGTCTTAGCTTCAATGGCGTTCCCGATCTTACTCCCACCCGTTGAGCGTGATGGGCTAATCTTGGTTGATGGCGGGCTTGTCAACAATGTACCATTTGATGTGGTGCGGGCGCGTGGCGCAACCCACGTCATCGCCGTTGACTTGGGCAATTCGGCTCCTTACGGCAGTCAGCCTAAGATGGCAACATCATCAAGCCTGATTGGCCGGGCGATCAACTTGACGAAGCGGCAGAAAACGTTTCAAATCATGACGGCTGTTACCGACATTATTACAGAGCGATCGATGCAGACCCGGCTTGCAATATCTCCACCAGATCTACTTTTGCGCCCCGCTATGCACGATGTTGGCATTATCGACTTCGACATGACCGCACCTGCTGTGCTGAGCGGCCGGAAAGTTATACGGGAAAACCCCGAGATCGTTGAAAAACTAAAGCAATGGTGTAAAAATCCTGATGGGTCAGACTGAAATCAACAAACAAAGTGACCCAAGGTCAACCGTACAAAACAAATTGGTTTTGTTTTACAAAGGCTAGCGGTTGGCTCACGCGAAAGCCTGATCTCTACTGGATTTAATTCAGAAAACCTCAAGGCTTTCGCCCAAGTTGGCTCTTAGAGGTACTCATGAAACATGTTTTAGGAATTGATATTGGCGGCAGTGGCATCAAGGGAGCCCTCGTTGATTTAGAGAAAGGGGAATTCGCTTCAGACAGAATCCGTATTCCAACACCCGAAGGATTCACCATGGAAGACGTTTCGGCCGTAATCGGAGAAATCGTCAAATCATTTGATTACTCCGGCAAGGTTGGAGTTGGCTTCCCGGCCCCTGTCCGTCTGTCTGATGGGGTTGTGCTGTCAGACCCAACGGCCCACCACTATCCGGGCTGGAAAGGAAAATCCGCATCAAAGGCTTTTTCATCAGCAGCCGGTTGTGACGTCACTGTTGTTAATGATGCAGATGCAGCTGGGCTGGCCGAAGCAAAATTTGGGGCAGGTATGGGCGTTAATGGCACAATTGTCGTCATCACGCTGGGTACCGGTGTAGGGTCTGGCCTCATTTACAACGGTCAACTCATACCTAATACAGAGTTCGGCAAGCTTTACTTGAAAGGTCATAATGCACATGCTGAACAGTACATGGCCGGCCGCATTAAAGATGAGGAAAATCTTTCCCACAAAGAATGGGGCAAACGATTAAACGAATATTTAGTGTTCCTCAACTGGCTGTTAGACGCTGAAATGATTATTTTAGGCGGCGGAATAAGCAAAAAATATGACAAATATTCGGAGGTCATCGACGTAGACACGACAATTGTACCCGCTACACTGCGGAACAAAGCTGGCATTATCGGTGCAGCGGCCGCCACTCAGCAAAACGCTTAGGTCAATACGTCTCACCTTATCCCCATGGGAGCCTTACATTCATCTGCATTGCCCTAATAAGGCCCTTTTACTCCCAAAACGCAGTTAGCCTACCCAAATTCTGCCAGATCAAGCCGTAGGTAATGAGTGCAATTTTCGTTACCCTAATTTTCACAATTAGGATAAACTATCTAACCCGCAAATGAAAAACTAATCTTTAAAAACTGAGTGCTCAAGCTTGATTGTGGAATCTTAGGTGATGACAAAAAAGCTAATAATTATTTGGTAAGTAAAGGACTCCCGTAGGGTTTATTAAAAGAACACGACCGCATAATATAGAGTCGAAATATACTATTGGCTCTACATATAGTCTAGTCAGTTTGGAGAAACTCTATGAAAAACTTGATGGTTACCGGCGGTGCTGGATTTATAGGGGCGAACTTTGTCCTACACATGATGGACAAATACCCTGATTACAAAATCACTGTCTATGACAAGTTAACCTATGCAGGCAACTTGGACAATCTCAAAGATGTAGCTGATTTACCCAATTACCGCTTCGTTCAAGGGGATATTTGCGACGCAGATAAAGTTGCAGAAACGATTAAAGCTCACGACATTGACACAATCGTCAATTTTGCGGCCGAAACCCACGTAGACCGCTCGATCCTTGATCCAGATGCATTTGTAAAAACAAGCGTTAACGGCACGTGGGTCTTACTAGAAGCGGCAAAAAGTTTCCAGCTCGAACGTTTCCATCAAATTTCAACTGATGAGGTTTACGGTGATATCCCGGAAGGAAAATCATCGGTAGAAGGCGATCCGCTTGAACCACGCAGCCCATATGCGGCCAGCAAGGCCAGCGCTGACTTAATGGTTCAGGCATACCACACCACCTTTGGCCTTCCCACAACCATCACCCGCGGTTCTAATAACATTGGACCATACCAGTACCCTGAAAAAGTTATTCCGCTGTTCACGACCAATGCAATTGATGGCAAACAGCTGCCTATATACGGCGACGGTAAGCAGATGCGTGAATACCAGTTTGTGATGGATCACTGTGAAGCGATCGATGTTGTGCTGCACAAAGGTAATATCGGTGAGATTTACAACATCGGTACAGGTGTAGAAGTTGAAAATATGCGGATGGTCGAAATTCTGATTGAAACCCTAGGTGTTTCAAAAGACCTGATCCGTCATGTGACAGACCGTGCAGGACATGATCGTCGTTACAGCCTAAATATTGGCAAGATCAAAGCCCTTGGCTGGAAGCCGCGACACGATCCTGAAGATGCGATTCGCAAAACAGTTGAATGGTATCGTGACAATGAATGGTGGTGGCGCAAAGTTCGCAATGAAGAATTTGACGAATACTACCAGCGCCAGTACGGCGAACGCTTAAAAGTGTAGTTGCGGAGCATGTAACACGTAGAAGGTGGTCATTTATCTGGCCACCTCTAAACGATTGTACAGGTCTCCGCAATAATCAATGGCATGAACACAGCGTGTTTGTGCCCAGTTCATAATAGGAGATTTGATACAATGAGTGGTTTGGAAGGCGAAACTATCGCCGATACTCAAAAGAGCCGTGTTGACGGCCAAAAGGGAGAGCTTCTCTATCATGGTTACAATATTCTTGATCTTGGCGAAAACGCCGATTTTGAGGAAGTAGCTTACCTTCTTTGGAACAATGCATTCCCCAACGCAGAACAATTAGCAGAATTTGATGCGGAGTTAAAAACTCTCCGGCCGATTCCGGCTGAAGTCATGGCAATCTTGAAAGGATTACCCAAAGGTGGTCATCCCGTTTCTGTGCTGCGCACAGCCGTAAGTGCCATGAGCTTGGTTGATCCTGAAGCAGACAACGTTAACCTCGAGAACTCTCTGGCTATCGCCAAAAAGCTAACGGCGGTTATTCCTACCATCGTCGCAGCTTGGGAAAATATCCGCAATGGCAAAGAGCCCGTTGCTCCACGTGATGACTTGGGCCACGC
>JBCCSO010000097.1:0-11336 GCA_039199965.1 Chloroflexota bacterium
CCACGGCGGCGGTCGTCAACGCCGTTTGGGATCTGTACGCCAAAGCAGAAGGTAAACCGCTTTGGCGTTTACTGTGTGACATGTCACCCGAAGAGTTTATTCGGTGCGTTGACTTCCGCTACATCACGGATGCCATCACCCCAGAAGAAGCGCTAGCCTTAGTGCAAAAACTCGCACCCACCAAGCAGGCGCGTATCACAGAAATGGAGCAAGACGGTTACCCAGCTTACACAACGTCGGCCGGATGGCTGGGCTACTCAGACGAAAAAATCCGAGCCCTGTGCCGTGAAGGTGTGGCTGACGGATGGAATCATTTCAAAATCAAGGTCGGCCGGGACGTTGAGGATGACATTCGGCGCTCCCGCATCATTCGGGAGGAGATCGGGCCGGACCGCAAACTGATGATGGACGCCAATCAATATTGGGACGTAGGCGAGGCAATCAGCCACATGCGCCAGCTCGCAGAATTTGAGCCGTGGTGGATCGAAGAGCCAACCAATCCTGACGATGTGTTGGGACACGCGGCCATTGCAGAAGCACTCGCCCCCATCGGCGTCGCGACAGGAGAACACTGCCAAAATCGGGTGGTGTTCAAACAGCTGATGCAAGCCAACGCCATCAAATTCTGCCAGATCGATAGCTGCCGTCTAGGCGGCGTCAACGAAGTGCTGGCCGTGATGCTCATGGCGGCTAAGTTTGGCGTACCGGTGTGTCCACACGCTGGCGGGGTCGGCTTGTGTGAATATGTTCAGCACCTTTCCCTTATCGATTACATCGTCATCAGCGGCACGCTTGAAGATCGTATTGTCGAGTATGTTGACCATCTGCACGAACATTTTTTGTATCCCGTAAACGTCAAAAATGGCGCTTACCTACCACCCACCGATGCGGGCTACAGCATTGAAATGGTGCCTGCCAGTTTAGACCAATACGAGTATCCCAACGGGCCGGTATGGCAGGGGAAGCGATGAATATTGTAGACAGTCACTTCCACTTTTGGGACCGCGCTAATCTGAATTACGACTGGCTGGATGAAGTCCCGGCCATCAATCGACCCTTTCTTCCGGCCGATTACGCTCGTCAAGTCGGGAAACATACAATCAGCCAGAAAATCTTTGTACAGGCTGGGTCTGAGCCAGAACAGGCAGTAAAAGAGGCAGGTTGGGTATCTGAACTGGCTCAAACTGATCCGACCATACAAGCCATCGTGGCTTTTGCGCCACTGGAATTAGGTGACAGGGCCACGGCCGTTTTAGATCAGCTTAAACAGTTCCCGCTTGTCAAAGGGATTCGTAGGCTGATTCAGTCAGAGCCATTAGGCTTTTCCAACCAGCCTGATTTTGTGTGCGGCGTTCAACTGCTGCCGACGTATGATTTTAGCTTTGATATCTGCGTCAAATATGATCAGATGGATGATGTTTTGAAATTTGTGGCTCAATGTCCAGAAGTCCAGTTTGTGCTTGACCACGCGGGCAAACCGGCCATTGAAGCACAAGTGCTTGACCCGTGGCGGGCGCAAATTAACCAGTTGGCCCAGCATGAGAATGTGGTTTGCAAGCTGTCTGGCTTGGTGACCGAGGCAGATCATGAGAACTGGCAACCGGCCGATTTGTCGCCCGTTATCGACCAGCTATTAGAATCGTTTGGCCCTAGTCGGCTCATGTTTGGCAGCGATTGGCCGGTTGTGACGCTGGCATCTTCCTTAGAACCATGGATTGATTTGGCCCTTGAGGTCACATCGCATTTATCAGCGGCTGAACGTGAGCAAATTTTTGTGCGCAATGCGCAACGTTTTTATAAATTAAAAGACGCCCCGCCGACCGGCTAAAGCCCGTGGCTATCAACTCTCAACTCTCAACTCTCAACTCAAAATTATGTTAATCGGAATTTCTCCCCTTCTTAGTCCAGAATTACTCGCCACCCTGCACCGTATGGGTCACGGCGATGAGATCGTATTGGCCGACGCTCATTTTCCCGGTGAAAGCCTTGGCCCGGCCGTCATTCGGGCTGACGGCATCGAAATTGTGCCATTGCTCAATGCCATTCTCCCCCTGTTTGCGCTGGATGAGCACATCGATCGGCCGCTCAACATGATGGACGCTGTACCTGGTGATGAGCTTGACCCTGCCGTGGAGCAGTCGTACCGAGCCGCTGTTGATAGTCATTGGCCAGAAGCACCTGCTATCGGCCGGATTGAGCGCTTTGCCTTTTACGAGCGGTCAAAAAAAGCGTTTGCTGTTGTCATGACGGGTGAATTGGCTAAATATGGGAATATTATTTTGACCAAAGGTGTGACACCAGTTGATGAGTCGTAGCGAAGTAGCGGAGAAATGTACTTCGCTACTCTGCTACTTCTTTACCCCGCCCCATGAAAACAAATCTTCTAGGCAAGACAGAACTAAGCGTCTCAAAAATCGGCTTTGGCTGCGCCCCATTAGGCAACGAATACGGGAATTTAGACAATACCGAAGCGATTCGGAGCGTCCACGCGGCTATCGACCACGGCATCAACTTATTTGATACATCACCCTACTACGGCCGGACGCTGTCTGAAACTAGGTTAGGAGAAGCACTCAAAGGCAAACGGGACAAAGTGATCCTAGCAACCAAGGGAGGGCGTTTTGATGTAGCGGCCGAAACCGGTTTTGACTTCAGCTATGACAGCATCATCAACATGTGTGAGGCGAGCCTCAAGCGATTACAGACAGATGTGATCGATGTGTACCAACTGCATGATGTTGAGTTCGGCCGGAAAGAAGTTGTTATCAATGAGGCGATTCCAGCGCTCTTTGATTTGAAGAAAGCGGGCAAAGTGAGGTTTATCGGGGTCACGGGGTATCCGGTTGACTTGTTGCACGAAATCATCACCACACATGAGCTGGATGTCACCCTCTCTTACTGTCATTTCAACCTGCAAAATCAAACGCTGCACCAGCAGTTGCTCCCGGCCGCGCGTGAGCGGAACATGGGTGTTATCAACGCCTCCATAACCGGGATGGGGCTGCTCACGCCCCAAGGGCCGCAATCTTGGCACCCTGCGTCTGACCATATCAAAGCAGCTTGCAAAGTAGCGGCCGACTACTGCGCCGAACACGGTGTTTCGATTGCTCAGCTCGCCATTCAATATGCACTGCAAAATGATCAGACCGACGCAACACTTTTGGGCACGCGCACCACGGCCGAATTAGAATCCAGCATCGGTCTTTTGCATCGGCCGATCGATGAAGAGATTCTTCGGGCGGTTCAAACCATCCTTGAGCCAGCTTTAAATCAAACATGGCCCTCTGGCTTTTATTAAGCCAATCCCATATTCGAGCCTTTTAGTTCCAATTGCCTATCAAATAAGCCCTATCCAACTTAGTATGATGAGACATCAATCACTCATATGTCCCATCCGCTTAAGCCACCCAAAATAAAAGACCCCAACACTTGGCCAGATCTGCCCCCGTCCATCAGGTGGATGCTCAGGGCTATATTTTGGGGTGGGCCATTGATTTTCACTTTTTTGCTAATTAGGAATTTGTTTGCCCAGCCTGCACAAATTGAGGAATTTCAGCTTATAAGCCCGAATGCAACCGTACGAGTAGACATGCCCCAGGAGTTTACTGTCGACGCTGTTTGGTTAAATAAAGATGAAATCTTGATTATGGAAAAAGAGCAGTTCAAGATATTTGATTTAACGACCTATCAATGGAAAATTCTGGATGCACAGTCTCTAGATGAGCTATGTCTAGACCAAAATTTTTACTACTCAACGGCCCGACTGTACTGGCACGCCAACGGCGACTTGCTCCTTACCGGTTCATGCCGCGAGCCTGTAGATGAGCGAACTGAATTCGGATGGCCTACCATTCCGACCTTAGTTGCAATTGTGTCTGTTTTAGATGATACGATTCATTTTGATACCCGGCTCAGCATTGATGCAAACACAAATTATCACGATGATTATCGGGCCTTTTCGATATCTCCAGACTACTCAACGGTGTTTTTTGGCCAAGCGGATGAACCAATCTGGGTAACAAGCCCGCAATCGGTCAATCCGGCTCCTATTCAGCAAAAACCGGATTTTTATTTGCAGGGGAAAAGCCGTTCGGCATGGTCGGCCGATGGTGCCTTAATTGCCATCACAGGAGCAAGAGACGGTTTTAATCCCCCCTCTTCCATCCATCTTTTTTCTCCAGATACGCTTGAAAGTCAATTGTTATTAAATCAAGTTGAGGAACTTGAAAATCTTCGATGGATCAATGGCAGCAATGAAATTTTCTTTTCCGGTAGCTATAAATCGCAAACGGGGGCTTGGAGGCTTAATCTTGAGACAGGCACCGCTTCTCTTTTTGACATTGATTACAACTACGGAAATCTAGATTACGCCCCCCCAAACATGCCCGTAAAGCCTGACATCACGCGGCTTTCTCCTGATGGGAGCAAAATTTTTAGTATCGAGAAAAATGTAACCCTTGATCTAGACAACCTGTACGTTTGGGACTTCTCTGGAGAACCGGTCAGCAATTTTATAGCACCTGTTTACATTCCCGTTGGTATGCTGTCTTTTGCAACGTTAAACCAGATAGACCAGACAGTTATCTCAACCGCTAAAATTGAGAATGACGAAACCCCTTTGGCCGCTTGGTTAACTGAAAATCATGTTTTGATTGCCTTTAACAACTTCTCTGATGAGCAAGCCTTGCAAACCTCACCTTCTCTTTTTCTATACGATGCAGATTCAGGCGGGGTCACTGAACAGCCTGTGCCTAAAAATTTATGTCTTCATAATGATCAAAAGGCAGGGTTCATTCAATTTAATCAATTGGGTACAGGAAAAGATTGGGAGGTTTTACTTGAAACAACGTGCAATTTTGGCCTTCAAACCGGCACCAGAAATTTGGTGCGGGAGCAGCGATATAAAGTTACTTTCAGCGATGGTCAGCTTAGAATGGCTCACGAAAATCAAAAGGTTATTTATTGGCATCGATCTTATTGGAATTCTGTACCCGATTACTTTGATTCAGATTCACCCATCTACCCGATCTCAAATGGAAATCGTTTTTTCATGGCATCGACTATCGTTGATGGTGATGCCGTTTATGGTGGATGGATATTTAATGCAGACACCGAAGAAGTTAGTCTTGTTCAACAACTTTCTCTTGAGCAAATCGGCAGGACTGAGGTTGATGTCTCACCCTCAGGCAAACGAATCTTTATTTCAGAGGCGAGTGAATTAAGTCCGATGCAGCTTTTTAAAATCTTAGAAATAAACGAAAAACCATGATCGAAAATGCAACATTTTATATTCCAGATCCGACCGTTTTCGGAACAAAGCTCTTTGACCGTTTTCCAGAAATTAACTCAGCACAACCTTTCTCTACTGAAGAAGTAGCAACCGGCATGCTTCTAGAAACCACTTGGGGAGAAATTAAGTTTAACGTGATGCCGCCTGAGCAAATGGGGCCCCACCTAAACAGCTTTGCAAACTTTATTCACCAGCATTGCCCGGTCAAAAGCGATGATATGTACATGCGCGGCCGGTTAACGCACGTTCGCTGGGTGTTGGGGTGCAACATTAAACACGAGCCACATCAGCAACAAACGGTAGGTCAATTTTTGCTCAGGTTCAATGACCAGCTAAATGGAACACTTTTCTTTGACAACACCGTTTGGGATTGGAATGGCAAGCCGATGGTCGGCCGATACGCAGAACGGCCTACTTAAAAACCAATCTATCAGATTCTTCGGTCATTTAGAATGGATTGAGTAAAATTGTCTCAAAATTTAAACCCTCACGAGACAAACTCATGTACATCAACGGACAATGGATCGAATCTGACAAAACTTTTGGGGTAATTAACCCCGCTACCGGCGAAGAAATCGGCCGGGTGGTTGACGGCGGGCAAGCTGATGCTGCAGCCGCCATTGATGCAGCCCATGGAGCGCAAAAAAGCTGGCAAGCTACCACCGCTTATGAGCGCTCTGCCATCCTTTACAAAGCTTGGCAACTCATGACAGAGCAGCACGAAGAATTAGCACAGCTCATGACCCGCGAACAGGGTAAGCCGCTCAAAGCCAGCCGAAACGAAGTGAAATACGCGGCCGACTTTTTGCTCTGGTTTGCAGAAGAGGCCAAACGGATTTACGGTGAGACCATCCCGTCCGGCCGGTCAGATCAGCGCTTCATCGTACAGTATCAGGCGGTTGGCGTGGTGGGGGCCATCACCCCGTGGAACTACCCGATTTCGATGCTGACCCGCAAGATTGGCCCAGCCTTAGCGGCCGGGTGTACCGTTGTGCTCAAACCGGCCGAATCAACCCCGCTGTGCGCCATCGCTGTCATTAAAATTTTGGAAGAGGCAGGCGTTCCGGCCGGGGTTGTCAACTTGGTAACCGCGCTTGATCCCAAACCAATTGGTACCGAGTTTTGCACCAACCGGAAAGTGCGCAAACTGACCTTTACTGGCTCAACGGCCGTGGGGCAAAAGCTAGCCACAGATGCGGCTCCCCAGCTCAAACGGGTGTCGATGGAATTAGGCGGCCATGCGCCGTTTATTGTGTATGAAGATGCTGACCCCGTACACGCGGCCAAAGGAGCCACGCTGGTGAAGTTCTTAAACACCGGCCAAGCCTGCATCAGCCCGAACCGGATTTACGTGCACAAGAACATCATGGGACCGTTCATTGAAACGATGACGGCTCGCGTGAACAAAATGAAAGCGGGCAACGGGGTGGAGCCCGGCATTGCCATTGGGCCGCTAGTGAATGATGCGGCCGTAGCCAAAGCGCAAAATCAGGTGCAAGATGCGGTTGGTAAAGGGGCCACGGTTCACACGGGCGGTGAACGGTTAACGGCCGATGGATTGGACCAAGGCTTTTTCTATGCTCCAACGGTTTTGTCTGGCGTCACCAATGAGATGGTCATCTACAGCGAAGAAACGTTTGGTCCAGTTGCGGCCATCATTCCTTTTGACGATGATGATGACATTATCGCGATGGCAAATGATACCCATTATGGGCTGGCAGCTTACATCTACACGCAAAATATTAAGAAGGCGCTGCGTACGTTTGAAGGGCTTGAGTTTGGCATTATTGGGATTAATGATATTAATCCTACCAGTGCGGCCGCGCCGTTTGGCGGCATGAAGTCCTCAGGTTTGGGGCGTGAAGGGGCCCGTGAAGGAATCATGGAGTATTTGGAAACGAAATTGGGCGGTTTTTCAATCTAAATTGAATTCGTCGATAGAATACCGTATTGTTTGTCGAGCGCAGCACAGATTGCTTGCTCCAACAACCCACAAATCTTGACACAAATCACAACCATTATTTTCGACATCGGCGGAGTAATCTATCGCGCAGGAGATGGCCCTCCCCTGCGTGAAAAGTGGGCTTCCCGATGCAATTTAAGCCACGAAGAATTTGATAACGTTGTATTCCGTGACCCTCTGTTTGCCCAAGCAGTTATCGGCAAAATCAGTAATGAAGACTTATGGGCACGCAAAAATGAAACCCTTAAGCTTTCCGATGCTGAGCTAGAAGAGCTGCTTATCGATTACTGGGGCGGCTACTGGGATGCAGAACTTCTAGGCTACATAGAAACGAAGCTCAAACCACATTACAAGTTAGGCATCATTAGCGATGCAAATACGGGTGCCAGAGAGGCGGTTGCACCACACATCAATTTTGATCTGTTTGATTGTGTTGTCTTTTCTTATGAGGTAGGGATGGCAAAGCCCGATCCCAAAATATTTCATTTGGCTCTTGATCGTCTGCGTGCCAAACCTGATGAAACAATATTCATTGATGACCATCAGCCGATCATTGATGCCGCCAATAAAATAGGCATCAACGGCATTGTCTATACCGATTTTGCCCCGCTTATGGCATCGCTCACAAACTTGCTGTAAAAAATCATGGCCCATTATTCTCCTCAAGAGCAAATAACCACAGAACAAATCTCCAACTTTCAAAAGGATGGTGTGGTTGCGGTTCGCCAAAAATTTAGCCAAGAATGGATCGATCTTTTGCGTGAGACGATTGATGAATCCCGCAATCGGCCGAGTCCCCATCTGGTCAGTCATACCAAAGAAGAGGGAGTTCCAGCCTACCTCGAAGATTTCTGGTCTTGGAGCATGTTCGACGGCTTTGAAAAGTTTGTCAAAGAATCACCCACGGCCGCTCACGCGCAGCAATTGCTGGGTGCAGAACGGATCAACTTGGTCATGGACAACTGGTTTATGCGGGAAGCCGGTTCAAAATCCCGGCCGCCGTTCCATCAAGACCTGTCTTACTTCGACTTTTTTGGCACGATGTGTGTCCTGTGGCTCCCCCTTGAACCAGTCACCCGTGAAAACGGGATTTCGTTTGTGCGGGGCTCCCATCTGTGGGGCAAACATTTTATGCGCGTCCGTTTTACAGACGGCCATCAAGCAGGGTCTGATGGCACCACAACGGTCAACGGGGTCACCTATGAACTCCCGCCTGACATCAACAGCAATCCTAAATCATACGATCTGATTGACTTTGATCTTGAACTTGGTGATGCGATCTATTTTGATATGCGGACGCTCCATGGGGGGCTTTCTGACGTTATCCCGACCCAAACAGTGCGCCGCTACACGCTGCGCATGACAAAAGAAGATGGTGTGTTGCGTTACAGAGGAGATTGGGCAAAAGGAGAGCGAGATATGTTTGAAGCGGCAGGTTATAAAGAGGGTGATCCCATTGCTGGGGATTTCTTTCCGCAACTTTATCCAAGATAAATCTGTAAACTCCATCAATAGGCAAAAAAATGCCCATGTTGTCTTAATCTAATAAAGACAACATGGGCACCATCTGTCATAAATTTAGCCGTCTACCAAATTGCCAGTGGTTAAGTGCTCTTGCCAGTAGTGATTGGTTTTAGCAACAACCGTAATTACATTTTTAATCTCTCGTGACAAAACAAAGTCAGGAGCGGCCGGGAAGAATAAGTTTTTGCCTTCACGCCTTACGCTCACGTTTTCAACCACAATCGCGCGAACAAGCCACACGGCCATATCCTCGCTGTCACATTCCATACCAATCCAGCCCGGTTTACAATCACGAATTACATTAAGGCCAGTTACCATTTCAAGGCCGCGCTGTAACTCATCCCGAACCTCTTCGTAAGCAACAGGATGTTGCAAGCACAATTCAGGATCACCAGGTTCTAGCAAGGTGCCACGATGAGACGGTCCACCGGCCAAAGCCAAGTCACAGAAGTCAGTCCAAATTTGATCCCATGCTGCATTTCCGTCTTCATCATACTCCAGACCGGCCGCCCCCATCGGTGCGGCACTTGGCACCTGATTCTGATAGCGAGGTGGCAAAATAGTCATCACATCCCCGGTATCTACCAAACAATCATCAGCCTGCTTTTTCTGGCTCGCTGGTAAGAACGAAGGTTGAAGCTGCACCACAACCTCACCCATCGCTGGGATGGCCTCAAACAATGCTACTTGAATCCGCTGGGCAATACTGTTGCTTTCCACCATCGTACGATCTTCATCAATTGTGGCTGTAATTTCAGCAAATAGTCGGTGACCAACCCACCGTACCCGCATTTTTTTCAATTCATCCACGCCGGGAACTTGTGAAACATAGTGCTCAATTTGATTAACGACCGAAGGATCAAACGCGTCCATGATGCGCATAAAGACTTTTTTGATCGCATTAAGAGCAATGCCGATAATTGCAACGCCAATCAAAACACCAACGATTGGATCGATGATTGGAATTTCAAGCCATGCGCCACCCACAGCAACCAAAACGGCTAGAGAAGTAACTCCATCTACACGAGCATGCTGCCCATCTGCAATCATCGCATCTGAGCCGATTTTCTTGCCTACACGAATTTGCATCGTTGCCACAATTTCATTTCCAACAAATCCAATCAAAGCTGCAAGCGAAATGAGTCCAAGGTTTTCTAACGGATACGGATTGAAGAAGCGATCGATTGATTCAACGATGATGTGATAGGCACTGTAGACAATAGAGACAACAATTAGGATACCGGCGATATCTTCAGCACGGCCAAATCCGTAAGTAAAGCGCCGGGTAGCTGCCCTAGCAGTCAGGTAAAAAGCGATCAAAAGAGGAATAGAATTCATTGCATCAACTAGATTGTGAGCTGTATCTGCTAGTAATGCTACGCTATTGCTCTGCAAATAAAGTACAGCCTGTATAGCTGTTGTAACCCATAGCAAAACCAGTGCGGCCCAAATGGTGATAATACCCAAGCTGTTATCACGAACTGCATTATCCACAACGACGCTATCAGTCTCTCCATGATCGTGTGAAAAACCCGGTAAGTGAAAGGCTTCACCTAGGAAGCCCAATATCCCTTCTGGATGCTGGTGACCAATATATTTGGGTTTTTGAGTTTGTTGGGTTGCCATATCTATTTCCTTTTATGTCTTACTTTTTATGTCTTACTTTATCTTGGCTTTTGTTGTGCTGCGGTCTAACTAGGCCGCTATGGTGGTAAATACGTCGGTGACGTGCTCTTGTATCCTATCTAATAAAATATTCACTTGTTGTAAACACAGTTCCAACTTCAACTTTTTGTAGCAAATATTTTTGATTGAGTATGCATTTCCAGAGAAACTGAAACGAATATAGGCTTGAGAACGGCGACTAATTAAGGAGGTTACTTTTGCATTCTTACGATGTACCTGAAGCTGGCACACAAAAACTAATTTACAGTTCCAATGCACATACCTAGCTGTCACAGACTGAGAGATAAACATCAAGTAGGAAGTCCCAGACTAAGTTCATTATCCCCTTAAACTACCAGCACAATATCTATCAAGCGCAACCAAATTCTAACTTATGATTACCGTTCATTACCTCAATAATTCACGCGCTCAGCGCATTTTATTCATGCTCGAAGAAATGGGAGTGCCATATGAAACCAATGTATTTAAACGTGTTGGCGGGTTAGCGCCCGAAAGCTTAAAAGAAATTCACCCTCTTGGAAAATCGCCCGTGATCACCGATGGTGAGTACACAATCGCTGAATCAGGTGCGATCATTGAGTATTTGGCTCAAAAACATGGTCAAGACAGCTTGCTCATCAGCGGACAACCTAATGACCCGGCTGTTCTTAACTATCGTTATTGGCTCCACTATGCGGAAGGGTCGCTTACCCCCTTGCTGGTCATGAAACTTATTTTTGATCGTATCGAAAACGCCAAAGTGCCATTCTTTGTTAAACCAGTTTCTAGGGGAATTGTAAATCAGGTAATGAGCAGTTATCTCGGCCCTAATATGAGCACGCAGTTCGATTTTGTTGAGGATTATTTGAGCACGAGCCAATTCTTTGGGGGTGA
>JBCCSO010000098.1:0-11313 GCA_039199965.1 Chloroflexota bacterium
CACATGTATCCAGCGAACGCTGGGGCACTGAGTAATTTGAGGGTGATACGGTGGAGGAAAGCTCTTTTGCTTAATGGTGAAAACGCCAACCGGTCAAACTATGCACTTTGCACAACACACATTCGTGATTTTTTAAAAGGCAAGCGGGAGGGATTCGGTCACATAATATAAATTTAGGCCAACCCAAGCCAGCTTGACTTATTCTTCGGAAGAAAAGAAAGTTTAAGCTGGCAAAAAGTTTGAATCATTCTGCCGTTTATAAATATCAGCTTCACAAACCTAGCAAATATAATTCAATGAAAATATTAATTGCACACACATCACCGGCCGATTTTGCCGATCAGTTACAGGTTCGTTTCCCCAATGACTCGTTTCTCTTTACCGGCGTCCCAGACAATTTGGAAAATGACCTTGCTTCATTCTTACCTGAGGCAGTTTTCACCATTAAGCAAAAGAGCTTTCCTCCACCGTATCACCCTCAAATTACTCAGTGCCCCAGCGTTCGCTGGATACATGTGGGCGGCTCAGGTTTTGAGCATATTGGCTCATGGGACCGTGAACGCATTCAGGTTACGAATTGTGCAGGCGTACTAGCTCGCTTTTTGGCTGAAACAGTAACTGGGGCAATGATTACCCTCAACAACAACACGTTTCTTTTCCGTGATCAGCAGAGACAAAAGCTGTGGCAAACTGCCACATTCTCGCCCCTCGTAGGCAAAACCCTCCTTATCGTCGGTGTAGGGCATATTGGAGGATGGCTCGCGCACAATGCAAAGGCTTTGGGCATGCACGTGATTGGGGTTAGGCACAGTGGTGCACCCAAGGAACATGTCGATGAGATGGTAACCCCGGACCAGCTAGAAAATGTCATCAGCAAAGCTGACTTTGTCTCGGTTCACTTGCGCCATACGGCCGAAACAGAAGGTTTATTTGATGCAAAATTAATAAGCAAAATGAAACCAGGCGTCATATTCATGAATACATCAAGGGGAGCCATAGTTGATCAATCAGATTTGATAGTGGCTTTAAATTCTGGGCATGTTCGTTCAGCATACCTAGATGTATTTGCTCCCGAGCCGCTCCCAGCCAAAAGCCCCCTGTGGGAAATGGATAACGTGTTAATTACGCCGCATGCTTCAGATCATGTCAATGACTGGCCAGCGATATTCGGGAATTTCTTTGCAGACAATCTAGAACGTTATAAAAACAATGAACAGCTTAAAAATCTAGTGTAGCTCATGACAATCAACCATTCGCTATTGGCTAGATTGAGGCTTCGGCTCAACAAGTAGTCCTGCGTTTTGGTTTATGGGCACCACAGGAATTGAAAAGAAAAAGGTGCTCCCTTTTCCCAATTTGCTTTCAGCCCAAATGCGGCCGTCATGTGCCAAAACAATATGTTTGGCAATCGCCAGACCTAAACCTGTTCCACTTACCGCCTGACGATTTCTAGAACGATCAGCTTTATAGAAGCGCTCAAAAATGCGGGGAAGGTCATTGGGATGAATTCCAACTCCTGTGTCTGATAGAGACAAAACGACCTCATTACGCCGTTTTTTTCGAGATGCAGAAACAGTAACTTGGCCACCGCGGGGGGTGTGCTTGATCGAATTATGAAGCAGATTACGCAAAACCTGCCAAACTTGTTCTGTATCTGCGCTAACCATGGGTAAGTCTTGATCTAGGTCAATCACCAGAGCAATCTCTTTTCGCTGAGCTTGCTCAACAAATCTTTCAACCGGCCGCAGCACCAAATCAGAGACTGGAACACGCTCAAATTTAAATTCTGTGACACCAGACTCGATCCGTGTAAGGGTCAACAGCTCGTTGACAAGCTGAGTCATTGCATCAACCTCATCAGCTGCACGGCCCAAGAATTTAATGGCAACCTCTCGATTGTCTAGCGCCCCATCCTCAAGGGTTTCTACCACGGCTCTTACAGATGCAATCGGAGTCAAAAGCTCATGAGAAACATTGCTAATAAAATCCCGACGAATTGACTCAAGCCGTCTAATATGAGTTAGGTCACGCAGTACGACCAGGTAGCCGACACCCTCTTGCGGCTCGATAGGCGTGAATATCGCCTCTAGAAACAAATTTCGCCGATCGAAGTCAACTGTTCCGTGTATTTCAACGTTGCTATCCCGACATTTCTGCCATAGATCAATCAGCTTGTGCTGCCATGCAACCGAAGAAAACAGTTGACCAATCGCGTCTGATTCAGTTGTATTCAAAAATCCACATGCAGCAGCATTAATGAGTCGAACCTCTCCCTTTTCGTTTAGAAGCAGAACACCATCTGCTAGGTGACGCATTACGGTTGACATACGCTGGCGCTGAAAATCAACCATCGAAACTTGCTGATTGTAATCGCGCTTTAGTTGATTCGAGACTGTCAGCGTCTTTTGCCCATACCAACGCCCCCAGTACCATGAAACGGCAGTTACGAGCGGCAAAGCAATAACGAGTGTCCAAAGAATGGTGGGCCCAGCACAGGCTCCAGATTCACGGCAAGCGGGTTGATTCGTCAGAAGCACCGCAACAATTACGACAACAATCAAAATAATTGCTTGTGATAGAGCCACACGACGATAAAAAATCTTATCGGGTTTCAAAATGGTATTTAAAACGAAAGGGAAGAATGATCATTCTTATCCTTCAAAGCGATACCCAATCCCACGCACGGTAATTATCCTGTCTGGATTGGTAGCATCAGGTTCAATTTTTTCGCGCAACCAGCGTATGTGCACATCAACTGTCCGGCTGTTCCCGTCGTATGACCATCCCCAGACCCGTTCTAGAATCAAATCCCGTGAAAGAGCGATCCCTCTGTGGCGTGCCAAAAACTCTAGAAGCTCATACTCTTTTGGTTTTAAACGCAGAGGAGTATCAGCTAAACGCACTTCATGCCGCTCTGTATCAATAACAAGATTATTAAAAGCTAGCTTGCCATTATTTCGTACTGATGTCTTTTCATCCATTTCTGCTGAAGAAACAGTAGAAGATTCGGCCGCAATTTCCTCACGGATGAGTCGCTCACGGCGCAAGGTAGCACGCACTCGTGCCATCAGCTCACGCATTGAAAAAGGTTTTGTGATGTAATCATCAGCTCCCATTTCTAACCCCACTACCCGATCAATTTCCTCTGTCTTGGCGGTCAGCATTAGGATTGGAACCGTCATTTCTTGGCGCAGAATTCTGCACACTTCAAAACCATCCAGGAGCGGAAGCATCACATCCAGTAAGATTAATTGGGGGTTACTTTCACGAGCTTTGTCTAGAGCCGCACGGCCGTCAGATGCCACAATAACCTCATAACCTTGGGTTGTTAGGTTGTATTCGATAGTCTCCCGCAGTGTGTCGTCATCTTCTACAACTAGGATAGTCATGGATTAATATCGGGGCTCTCTCGGCCGCCAGAAGCCTTTTAATTCTCCGCGGACTTGGGTGTCTAGCTCTTTCCAGCTGTTAATTGGCAGATCAATCAAAGCGATATTGGCTGTTGTAACCCGCTTCATCTCTTTAGTTAAGTAAGATATAAAACCTTCTGTTCCGGGATTATGTGCAATCACCAAGACACGATTGTTGTCCCCACCTTCTTGCTGAATGACGCGCACAAAGTCAACAATATCACAAAGGTAAAGCCGATCACTGTAGTAAACAGTTCCTTCATAATCAGATCCTTCGACTACACCCTCAGCCGTTTCTCTTGCACGCTGGGCGCTTGAGCTAATGATGTGATCAGGCATTAAGTCTAATTCATTTAGCAGCTCACCCATTTTTTCGGCAGCTTCTTCTCCTCTAGCATTGAGCGGCCGATCAAAGTCGGACATACCCTGTTCCCAATCAGATTTTGCATGGCGCATTAGTAGAAGTTGCATCAAATATTCCTAAAATGATTCGTGCCTGAAACAGTCCTCAGTTTGCCTAGACAGTAGATAATTTAAAGGATAATAGCATAACCATTTTAGATTTCAATAACCTGCCAAAGCTTGCCCATAGAAGTAAACAGACCCGCGTTTATACTCATTAAAAGGCAAATCCTTTGTAATTGCGCTTTCATTGAAAACGCAAAATTGATAGGAAATCTGAGTCACAAAAGTACTCTAGAGGGAAGGCGGCAGAGCAGGGCAACTTTTGTATTTTATTGTCTCCTCCGTTTGATAAATTGATTACTCAAGAATGGGTTTAGAAATGTCATGCTTGTTATGAATTTCGACGCGCTGCGTCAATTTTACATAAAAAACGTGCATCCACTCTGGTAAATAGACGTAATAGACAGTGAGTCAGTTGACTCTAGAAATAAACATATGAGAAAGGTCAGTCAATTTTCTGGGGATTTTCTAAGCAATAAGCATATACAGACTCTTCACAGAATACCTATTTACCTCCTATGTACCCACAGTATGATTATTTTCGTACTATGGACAATACTGGCAAAAGCCAACATATTTGTTTGAAATTAATACCGCCGCTCAAGGCGGTTTTTGTTCCCAAGACATCTCTTGTGGATAAACAAGGACAACACATTATGGAAAACGTCATCATACCAGTCGTCCCCATTCGAGGCGGGGCGGTTTTCCCAGGTGTCACAACCACCATATCAATCGGCCGTAGACGATCATTAGCGGCCGCCCAAGCTGCTTCACGCGGTAACGGCCAGCTACTCATTGCTGTGCAGTATAATGCGGAAGTAGAAATCCCAAATGAAAAAGATTTAACCACCATCGGCATTTTAGCCAATGTGCGAGACGTCTTGCGTGCACCCCATGCAGGTGGCGTTCAAATGCTGGTTGAGTTAAAAGAGCGGGTGCACTTTACCGGCATCATTCAGACTGATCCGTACCTGACGGGGACTTTCAGGCCTACCGATCAAAAACCAGAAGAAATTAGCGATTCAGACATTCAGTTGATGGCAGACGCCATCGCGCACCTAGAAACGTACGCTGAATCAATGGGTGAAATTAATCAGCAGGTTTTGTCCGCAACCCGCAGCCGCCGCACAGTGGGCGACCTTGCTGACTACCTAGCCGGGTTGCTTAGTCTGCCGTTCGCGCTCGAGCTTGAACTTGTAAGTGAGCTCAGCGGCGTTGAGCGACTCGAAAAAATCAAAGTCTTTTTGCAGCAGGAAATGCGAATTGCGAAGATTCGCTCAGATCTAGAAGGCGAAGCACGTGACGGAGCAAACAAAGCTCAGCGTGAATTCTTACTGCGTGAGCAGATGAAGGCGATCAAGCGAGAGCTGGGTGAAGATCCAGAATCGGCCGCAGACGAATTGCACATCAAAGTAGATGAAGCCGGTATGCCTGATGAGGTATACGAACGCGTCAACAAAGAGCTTAAACGACTAAATGGACAAAACCCACAGTCGGCCGAAGCCGGTGTCATTCGCACGTGGGTTGAGACCCTTGCAGACTTGCCTTGGAGCAAAAACACCGAAGACAATTTTGACCTTGAGCATGTCCGCTCTATCTTAGATGAGGACCACTACGGTCTTGATGAAGTCAAAGAGCGCATCGTTGAGTTTGTGGCTGTACGCAAACTAGCAGGCAACAAAATGAAAGGGGCGATTATTAACTTAAATGGCCCTCCGGGTGTGGGTAAAACATCTATCGCGCAGTCTGTAGCGCGCGCAATCGGGCGTAAAATGGTACGAATCAGCCTCGGGGGGGTGCGTGATGAAGCCGAAATTCGAGGACACCGTAGAACATATATCGGTGCATTGCCCGGCCGGCTCATTCGAGCACTGCGAGATGTACAAACCAATAATCCGGTCATCGTACTAGACGAGATCGACAAAGTCGGCTCAGATTTCCGAGGTGACCCAAGCTCAGCACTGCTCGAAGTTCTTGATCCAGAACAAAATAGCACCTTCCAAGATCATTATTTAGAAGTACCGTTTGACCTAAGCCAAGTGATTTTCATCACCACATCGAACGAAGCTGGTCGCATTTCTGCACCACTGTTTGACCGGATGGAAACTATCGACATGGCCGGTTACATCGAAGATGAAAAGCTTGAAATCTCAAAGAATCATCTTATTCGCAAGCAGTTGAAAGGGCACGGCATTAACGAAGAAAATGTGGATGTCACCCTTGAAGACGAAGCGCTACGCTTGCTCATTCGCCGCTACACGCGTGAAGCAGGTGTGCGTCAGCTAGAGCGTCGCATCGGCTCACTCGTGCGCAAAGTGGCTGTCAAAGTTGCAGCCGAAGAAGATGGGCCATTTGTGGTCACGGCCGACGACGTGCGTGAGTATCTAGGGCCTGAAAAATTCCGCTATGGAAAAGCCGAAGAAAATGACGAAGTTGGCGTTGCGACCGGTTTGGCAGTCAGCTCAGTGGGTGGCGATGTTCTCGCTATCGAAGTGAGTTTGTCAGAGGGTACCGGCCGCGTCCAGCTTACTGGCTCACTGGGCGATGTGATGCGTGAATCGGCGCAGGCGGCCCTCACGTATGCACGGACAAATGCCCGATCTTTGGGTCTTGATCCGGCTGTGTTTGACAAAGCGAACATCCACATCCATGTGCCAGACGGCGCCACACCAAAAGACGGACCAAGTGCAGGTATTGCACTTTCAACCGCAATCATTTCCGCTTTCACCAATCGGCCCATTCGTCGCGATGTCGCGATGACGGGTGAAGTTACTTTAAGGGGCAAGGTGCTTGAAATTGGTGGACTAAAAGGAAAGACGATTGCGGCTCACCGCGCGGGCATCAAAACAGTTCTACTTCCACGTGACAACGCACGGGACATTCCAGAACTGCCTGATCGCGTGAAAGAAGAAGTTGAGTTGATTCCGGTTGAGCATTTGAATCAAGTACTCGATGTAGCATTGCTTGACCCCATCGGTCCTGCGTTCACGGTTGAGTCACTAATAGCCAATACAGAAGCTGACACACCAATTACATCCGGTGTAACCGAATCGATAGAGCAGCCGGTTCTGGCCAAATCACATACCAAAAGCAAGTAAGGCCAAACTCGTAAACTAAATTTAGCAGCCGGACAATAACTATTTATTGTCCGGCTGTTTGTATGTACAGGGCGTTTGAGCGTCTTGAAAAATAAATTTTTCTTTAAAGCGGGGTCTGTGGGGGACCCATGCCGCTTTTTACCAGTTGAAGTGGGATACAATTGAAATGGAGAATATGCACACCTTATCCAAAACGTTATCAGTTCCGAATAGAAGAGTTAATTTGAGTTCAATATTTTTCGCCTTGGTTGAAATAGGCTGTCTGGTTATATTAATTTTTACGATTGTGGGGCTTTTCGGCCGCTTCCACTGGATAGCTGATCTGACCAATCATCCCCGGCCGTTTTGGCTGCTTGGGGCTGTGATCGCGGCCGGGCTAACCGCCTTTTCAAGCCAGCGCTTTATATTTTATGCAGCCATCGTCTCGATTCTAATCAACGGATACTTTGTGCTCCCATACATTATCCCTAAAGTCTCAACAGCCTATGCAGCCAATCAAACGGTTGTGAAGCTGATGACATCCAATGTTCTTTACGGAAATCGAAGCCCTGATCAGCTTATGGAAACAGTGAACGCTGTCGATCCTGATATTCTCATCGTTCAAGAGATGTCTGGTTACAATCAGGATCAAATGGCGGCTTTGTGGGAAAAGTACCCCTATATTTCTGATTCCCCTAATGGAGGTGCCCAAGAAATTATTGTGTTTAGTAAACTAGAGCTCCTATCTGTTGAGCACTACACAGAAGATACCCTTTGGCGCTCACAGGCACAAGTTACAGTCAATATTGATGGACAGATCACAACAATTCTTGGGATGCATCCTAAAGCCCCCATGTCAAATAATCGCTATCAGAGACGAAATGGAGAACTCAGCCGGACGGCTACACGCGTTTCTCAGATTGAGACCCCGTTAGTGGTTGCAGGGGATCTCAACATTACCCCGTGGACGCCTATATTCAAGCGATTTTTGAGCAATGCAAATCTAACTGATGGGCGAGCGCGAAGCGGGCTTCATATGACATGGTCACCAGATGGTTTGCCCCGCGTCATTCCGATCGATCATGTTCTTTATCGAGGAATCGATCTTCATTCGTTTACGAGCGGCCCCGACACCGGCTCCGATCACCTGCCAGTAATTGTTGAATTTTCAGTTAAATAGGACGACAATTTCATACTTATGTTCAACGTTGGGTCGCCCGATCATTGACCTAAAAATACTAAGGCCATGAGAGAAACATCTTCCACGAATGAAAGAACCCGTTCTCTCTTCTTTCTTGACTCAGCGTGACTTCGGGTGAATTATTCAGCAGACTGGAGCATCCGCTGTTAAACCTAAACGCTGAGGTTACTTACTGGGCCAAAAGGTAGAGGTAAAATTTGACTCTAGACCTCGCCAAAATATCCAATATGTGACCCGAACCAAAGTAATTCTGACTCATTTTCGAAATTGATAAAATTCAATTCGACCTCAAGAAGCATAGAGGCCTCTTCCATATGTCAAAAGTCCAATGAGAAAGAGACCGCTCTTTTTGTTTTTCGCTCACGTTGCACGGTTTCTGATTGTGTGCGAAACTCTCAAAACTTGGCAGACTACATAGTCTACGGTAAAGATAAATTCCCTGATCAATTTAATAGAGGTGCACGCATGAAACACTCGCAACGCGCAATTTTCACAGTTCTCTCAATATCATTCTGCCTTTTTTTTCTTTTGAATGCGACTTTCTCAAGCACTTTAGCTCAAGGCAATGTCCCAACTATTCAGGGAGATGTCTCATGTGATGACGAAAGTAACTCAATTGATTCTCTCTTTATCACTCAGTTTAATGTGGGTTCAAGGATGGAAACAACAAACTGCCCACTCTCTGATACAGAGACAGAGCTGGTCACTCAGGTTTGTGATGTAAATGGAGACGGTCTGTGTAACACCATTGATGCCCTATTCATTTTGCAGTGTGATGTTGAAATTGAAAATGTATTTTGTCCGGCCGAGCCGCTTATCAATGCGCCACCGAATATAGAAATTACATCACCTGTAAGTGGTGACATCTTTGGGGATGTAGGGAACATAATGGTGGAGGGAACCTTCCAAGATGACAAGGGCGTCGTTGCGGTCATTATTAACGGGGAGTCTGCCAATATAAATGGAAATCAGTTTTCTGTTTCAGTGCCGGTTGCAGCAGGTGATTTTGTCATCAACGCTGTCGCCGTCGATGATGAAGGCGAACTTGGAGTGGATAGTGCAATTATCAGGATTGATGTTGAAGGACCAAATATAAACATACAGCAACCTCAAAATGGAGCGGCTGTCTACTCCCAAACTCCATCCATTTCAGTCTATACAGAAGATTTTATAAGCTCGGTTGATCAGAACACACTGAATGCAGTAGTAGAGGATGAAGAGGGCAATCTAACAGACATTTCGAGTAGCCTACTATTCAGCGTTAATGAAATTAGTGGCACCATTTCAACTCAGCTTCAAGAAGATAAATCCTACACACTTACTCTGTCTCTTGCTGATTCTTTTGGAAACACATCTATTGCTTCGACAGTTTTCTATGTCCCTCTTGATTCTACAAACTTAATTCCTCCCTTAGAGGACGAGGATTCTGGTCTAATTAAAGGCTTTGTGTTTGATTCTCAAAATTGCGATGATGAATTAAGCGGTTGTGTTCCATTGCCGGGAGCCCAAGTTACTCTAGAGGTTATTTCTCGAAATGATCTTGAAGCAGTGAGGGAGCTAAGAGATTTAGAAGCTGAAGTTATATGGATGGAAGACGGATCTACTTTAGATATTCTGCCAGAATCAGTTAAAGATGAATTTGCCTCTTCAATTGTGGGAACTGTTGTATCGGGACCAGACGGATCTTTTATTTTCCCAACCCCTGAGACGGGTCTCTACTGGATTAGAATTGAAAAAGATGGCTTTACGCATGGACAAAAAGAAGTCGAAGTCGTTAGCGGTCATACGAAGTTGGTTTCAGATATTTATTTAACTCCAAAAGATACCGCTACAACCATGTGTGATCACACTGGATGCAACCATGTTAATAGTGACAGCAGCATCATAATTGACATTCCTGAAGGGGCGATTGAAGAGGGAGTTGTTCTGCCAACTTCAGCAACGATGCTAAACCAAGTTGAATTTCTACCAAATGGAGAACTTCCTCCCGGAACTTGGGAGACCTATGCGTTTGAGTTAAATGGCGGTACAGAGGATATTACATTCTCAAAGCCAGTCACAATCTATATTACGAACACATTGGATTTTGATGCAGGGACTCAAATCCCCCTTGGTTTTTGGAATGAAAAAACCCAAGCGTGGGAACATGCAGGTACTGGAACTGTTGACGAAAATGGGGAATGGCTCGTTTTACAAGTGACCCATTTTTCAACTTATGATTGTAATGACCCAGTCGTACCTGCTGATGAGAATGGTGCACAGCCAGCTGCTGAAGATTTGTCGGACGATGATCAACCAGAGCCTGATGGTGATTGCCCTCCAAATCCGATGACTCCATGTGATGAGGCTCCGACTTGCGAAGATGCAAAAGAGAACCTATGTATACTTGATCTCAAGACTGGTAAGTTCACAGAAAAAATTAACCTGCCAAATATAAATACGATTGGAGGCCCAATGTCGCCAGATTTGATATATGGTACAGGATCTGTGGTACCGAATGAAATCACTGACATTCAGCTTTCTATTGGCCAAGGGCCAAACACTCAATTAGGGGATTATGTGAGATTCCGATTCTTCGTTGAGGGTACATTAACGGATCGATTTACATTTGAGCTTGATTTGGAAGGGAATGATGCTGGACGCTATAGGTATCTTTGGGATGGAAAAGATGAAAATGGAAATCCGGTACCTTCCGGTATTTATACCTATCAGGTACTCCTACAAATTCCGTACGAAACTGAATATTGTTATGCTCTAGATGGGATTTTTGGCAACCCGCCAGATTGTGAATTTGGGCGTACAGGCCGCTTCTTGACTGGAATAGAAGATGTATGGCTAGAGGGCACTATTGAAATCGATAGCCAAGTAGACTCTGCTTATGGTGCAGGATGGCGGGTTGATGGGGTACAAGAATTATATGAAAACGAAGAGGGGCAAATTTTAATTGTTGATGGTGATGACAAAAGCGAATTTTATTTTGCAGGCAAAAATCTGTTGTTCCCATTCAGAAGGGTAACCAATGATCAACCAAATTTACTCATTAGCAATCAAAATCTATCCAAGCCTTCTATTTCTATTGATAGATCATCCTCACAAAGCCAAATCAATTCCACTTCTGTTTGCGGAGAGGTAATCACTAACACGGTTTGGACAGTAGCGC
>JBCCSO010000099.1:0-11240 GCA_039199965.1 Chloroflexota bacterium
ATTGAAATTTCTGCAAATGCTTGGCTCAAGCCAGAAATTTCAATCGGGTCACCCAGAGGAGTTGCAGTCCCGTGCGCTTCAATGTAGCTAATTGAGTCTGGATGGATTCCGGCGTTGAGTTGAGCTTGGCGAATGACATCAGCCTGCCCCGCGATGCTAGGTGCAGTGTAGCTAGCCTTAAATGTGCCGTCGTTGTTAAGAGCGGTTCCCTTTACAACTGCCAAGATGTTGTCACCATCTTCAAGCGCCTGATCTAGTTTCTTAAGTAAAACGCATCCTAATCCGCTGGCAAATACTGTGCCTGAAGCCTGAGCGTCAAACGGCCGACAGTGACCGTCAGAGGAGCGCATACCCCCTTCCTGATAAAAGTAACCGCGCTCTTGCGGCAGGAAGATGGCAACCCCACCGGCCAAAGCCATATCAGACTCGCCTGACAAAATACTGCGGCAGGCAAGACTTACAGCAACAAGAGATGTCGAGCAAGCGGTTTGCACATTGATGGCGGGCCCTTTCAGATCAAACAGATAGGCGGTGCGGGTTGGCATGTAGTCCCGCTCATTATTGATCATGTGCATGAAAGATTCTGGAGCCTGCAAGCGCACAAAATCCTCAATCGTTTCACGATCAGGCAGTAGATTGTAGAAGACGTAGCTGTTCATAAAGCTACCAGCAAACACCCCTATCTTTCCATTAAACCGCTTTGGGTCATACCCTCCGCTCTCAAGTGTTTCCCACGCAGTTTCAAACCAGAGTCGCTGCTGCGGGTCAAGGGTGCGCGCCTCGACCGGTTTGATGCCAAAAAAAGAAGCATCAAACATGTCTACGTCATCCAGCAGACCGGTAGCAGCCACATAATCTGGATCTTTCTTGTATTCGTCATAATGGATTTCAACGCTGCGCAGCTCATCCTCGGTTAAATGGCGTAACCCTTCAACCCCATTAACCAAGTTGTTCCAGAATTCGTCTAAGTTTTTGGCACCGGGGAAGCGGCCGGACATGCCAATTATAGCGATGTCAGCATTTTCTTCTTGCCACGTATTAGCCGCAGAATCAGCATCAACTACTTGATCCTCAGTCACCAAATCAGCGACAGGAATATCATCAAAGTCAAAAGTTTCTACAGTGTCTACACCTGTTTCTTCCAATTCCGCAATAGGATCAGATAACTCTTCGACGATCAATTGGGACTCTAACTCTTCCACCTGTCTCATTTCCGCATCTGCGGACCCGCTCAATTCATCTTCTTCATCAAGAGTCTGATTTTCATCTTGATCCAATTCCAGCTCAAAAGTCTCAATAGGCTCTGCTTCGATAACCTCTACAGTTTCATCAGAAGGCAAAAGCTTCACTTCTTGTTCAATCAAGTTTTGTTCAGGAACAGCTTCTTCAACAGTTTCCTCAAAATCAAGCGAAAACGCTTCGATAGGGTCAGCCACATCAACTTCGCTCTGAACTGCAATTTCTTCCTCAAGCAAGTTGACAGGCTCATCTTCTGCTACTTCTAAAATAGGATCGTCTGGTAGATCTAGCACCATAATTGGCTCAGCAGGCGGTAGGTCTTGATCCTCATGTTGAGGTCTATGAGCATTCTCATCTTCATTGAAATCAAGCGAGAATTCCTCGATGGGTTGAGCTGACTCAGTTTCTATGTTTGTTTCTTCATCAAAAGTTTGACCGTCATCCTCATCCAAGTCCAGCTCAAAAGACTCAATGGGTTCTGCTTCGATGACTTCCGCAATTTCGCTAGAAGGCAAAAACTGACTTTCCTCTTCAATAAAGTTCAAGTTTTGTTCAAAGACATCATCAAAATCAAGCGAAAATTCCTCGATAGGCTCTGTCGGTTGAGCTTCAGCAATAACGTCATTCCCATCAGTTTGATCAGGCTCATCAGCAAGTTCAAATGATTCTAACGGTTCTGCCTTTGTCATATTGACCAGATCATCTGTGTCTGATTTTACATTCGGTAGATTAAACTCAGCTTGGTCAAAAACTTCATTATTTTGAGGTTCATCAATAACATCGAGAGAGAACTCTTCGATGGGCTCGGCCGATTCAGTTTTAATAACAATCTCATCAACATTTCCGTCAGCTATGTCTTCTTCAACCAGATTGAGCTCAAAAGCTTCAAGGGGCTCAGTTTCAATGATATCCACTGGATCTTCAACTATCGAAAGATTATCTTCTTCGTCAAGTGTGATCTGATTAGTATCCTCATTGTTTTCAGACTCAATAGCAGCATTAAAAACGGCTTCTTCAGCCTGTTCAGTTGGTTCAGCGTCATCATCTGAATCAATATTTTCATCTGGTAATTCAAAGTCGAACGCTTCCAACACCTCTACCTCAAGCTCAGTAGATTCATCTTCGTGCTCATCAGAATCAAGTGGAAATGGCTCTACGGCTTGTGCTTCCAGAACTGGTTCATCTATTTCTGCTACATTTTCTTCTAGCTTATCTTTGACTAAAACCAAATCATCTTTCAAAGTGTCCAGCTCGCTAGAAAGATCAAGCTGTGTAAATTCTGAATCCAATTCAAGAACTTCATTGGTGTCATCTAAACTGGCTAAAGACAGATCGAATTCGAAAAGATCAGACTCCTCAACATCTCGACCATTCTCGATCAGTGCGTCTTCCTCAAAATCGAGCGGAAACTCCTCGATGGGAGCTGCGTCTAGGACGTCTTCTTTATCTTCAATGATCAGAACTGATTCTTCATCTTCTACCACTAAGGATTCCTCAGCCTCAGTCTCTTCGTTTTCTTCTGACAAGTAGACATCGTTGAGCGAAAACGTTTCGGGAAGTAGCGGGATCTCATCATCCTTCGTTCTTTCTTTTTTTAACGATTGATCCTCAACGTCTCCAAAGTCGACATCATCAAAATCGAACTCAAATAACTCTCCATTCTTTGACTCATGCGCTTCACGATCAGCCTTTTCAGACTCTACAGCACTATTTGGTTCACTTTTTTCAGAAAAATCAATTGAAAAAGCTTCGTTGGCTTTACTAGATGCTTTAGAATCTGACAGCGGAGAATCTAAAATGTACTCTGTTTTAAAATCTTCTGCGTTCGGCCGAATGAGATCTGTATTTTCACCTTGCCCTCCATCTTGCTTCTGCACGATAACTGAGACTTGGTCTTCTTCACTATCTAAGTCATCCCAGTCCCAGTTGTCAAAAGACACAAGCTCATCGATAGACTGGCGTGCAGACTCAATAGTGACGTCGCCTTGATCTTCACCATCAGTTGTCCTCCCTTTATTCTTCGCGACCTCAAGTTCGTCGGGCAGTTCTTCTTCAACGCCCATCATCCTGAAGTCAAATCCATCAACCGAATCAGTTTGATTTTGATTCTTCTCCGACTGGATCAATTTAGCTGGTTCAGGCTCTTCAGCGTCCAAATCGATATTTTCTTCCTTGGGTAGTATGAATTCCTCTATATTAGCCTCAGCTTTTGGTGGCGCTTCTGTTTCAGCAGCCTCTTTTGACTTATCAATTTTTTCTGAAATTGTTCGAATTGTACGCAGCGCATACAGGTCAGCTACCGACAGCTTTGCTCCTGTTTGGTTCCGCAGTTTAGTCAAGGCTGAAACAACCAGTAGCGAGTCACCGCCTAAGTCAAAAAAGTTGTCGTGTACTCCCGGCCGGTCGATATTTAGGACACCCTTCCAGATTTCTGCGATAGCTTTTTCAGTTTCAGATTTTGGCGCAACGTACGGATTTTCTAGCTCTGGGCGTGATCCATCCGGTTCCGGAAGCTGCTGGCGATCAATTTTACCATTATCGGTAAGGGGCATTGAATCTAAAATGACCCATGTGGTTGGCACCATATATTCTGGCAGGCGGGTAGATGCATATTTACGGAGCTCAGTCACATTGAGCAGTGCATCTTGGTCTAAAACCACATATGCAACAAGCGTGTTTTCACCACTTTGTGCAGGGCGACTCATAACCACGGTTTGCTTGACAGATGTGTGGCCCAAAATCGTCCCTTCGACTTCACCGGGCTCGATTCTGAACCCGCGAACTTTTAGTTGATTGTCCCGACGACCAAGGCACACGACATCACCGTTGGGCAAGTACTTAGCGATATCTCCTGTACGGTATAGCAACCCTTTCGAAAAAGCTGTTTGGAAATATTTAGAACCGGTTTGCTTGTCAAGATTAATGTAGCCGAGCGTTACCCCTTTTCCGCCAATGCACAATTCACCGGGAGCTCCAGCTGGAACCAGTTCATCTTTTTCGTTCAGAATAAATACGGTGGTGTTCGCAATCGGCCGTCCTATTGGAATAACGTCGGCAGCTTCAATGACATCTTCCGAGACATGTTTGACCAATGACCAGATCGTTGTCTCGGTTGGTCCATACATGTTCCAAAGCGAATCCCCTCTGTATATAAGCTCTGAGGCCAAATCTTTTGACAGCCTTTCCCCACCGCATAAAACTTTCAGGTCATTTTTCCCACCCCAGCCAGAATCAAGCAGCAAACGCCATGTTGCTGGAGTAGCCTGCATAATCGAAACATTGTGTTCTGTCATGAGCGCATTGAGCGCGCGGCCATCAACGGCACTGTCTTTAGAGGCAATGACAACTTTTGCACCTACCATAAGCGGCAGGAAAAGCTCCAAAACAGAGATATCAAAGCTAATTGTAGTTACAGCAAGCAGTGTGTCTTCAGCCGTAATTCCGGGCTGAGCTTCCATTGTCAGCATGAAATTTGTTACGGCCCGATGTGGAACCTGTACACCTTTTGGTTTCCCTGTAGATCCCGAGGTGTAAATGATGTATGCCAAGTCGTCTATCCGGCTAATGGTGTTCGGCCTTGTGATTGGCTGACGATAAATATCATCCCGATCCTTGTCTAGAACGACCCTACGGCCTTCAAAATGTGGCAGAGAGGACTCTAGATCAGTTTCAGTAACGATGATGTCAAGATTTGAATCCTGAATCATATGTGCCAAGCGTTCGCGTGGAAATTCAGGATCAAGCGGCACATATGCGCCACCAGCACCCAGAATAGCGAGCATAGCCATCACCATATCAACACTGCGGTTCATACAAATCCCAATTGGCATGTTTGAGGTAGCCCCAATGCTGCGCAAATGATGGGCAAGCTGATTTGCGCGATCTGCCAATTCTCGATATGAAATCGAGCGATTTTCGTCGATAAGCGCAACCCGGCTGGGATTTTTTGCTGCAATGCTTGAAAAAGTTTCGAATATTGTTTCCTCTAAACCGATATTCGAAACCTTTGGGTTGATCTTGCTGACTAAAAACTCCTTTTCAGCATCAACTAAATAAGGAATCGAGACGGCCGCAGAGTAAGGGCGATCGGCCATAGCCTGAAGCAGTGTTTTCAAATGCTCTAATATCTGTTCAACTGTCGCCGCCTTAAAGTTGGCCGGATCAAACTCTAAACGCAAGCGCATCTGATGATCGCTGTAAGCCATTAAGGTCAAAGGAAAACTTGTTTGTCCCCGGTAGTTAAACTTTCTCTTGAGCCATTTCCCACCGTTACGCCGCAAAACATTGCTCAAATCATAGCCCTCAAAAACCACCAGGGTGTGGAACAGCGAATCGCTTCCATCGACGTCAGACCACTTTTGAATTTGTACGAGCGGTGAAGATTCGTGCTCCCGTACAGAAATGTGCTGAGCTCTTAGTTCCCGCAAGTAGTCAACTAATGTTTGCTGATTATTGATTTTGATACGGACAGGAACTGTGTTGATGAACATCCCTACTGAGTTTTTTGCAGGCTCATACAAGTTACGCCCAGATCTGGTGTTGCCAAAAACGATATCTTTTTCGGCCGTGTAGTGATGGAGCAGCAGTCCCCAAGCACCCTGAATTAGTGTGTTAAGTGTAACCCCAATGTCACGAGCAAATCCGTTTAGCTTTTTTGTAACATGTTCAGAAAGGAACGTAACTTTGTTCTGGACAGCCGATGCGACCGGACTGCTTGGCTTAGCATAGGCTAGACCTAGAGGAGTGGGGGCAGAAAAACCATCAAGCAGTTCTGACCAATATTTTTCAGATTTAGCATGATCGTAAGCTTCCGAAATTTTAACAAAATCTGAAAACGGGAATGTGTCCTTTAGCTGAACTGTTTTTCCATCTTGCAATGCATCATAGAGCGTAAAAACTTCTTGCAGGACAATTGGAAACGAACGGCCGTCCAAGATAATGTGATGGAAAGACCACAGGCACCACGTCACAGAGTCACTTATTTGAATCACCATAATTCGCATAAGCGGTGGTTTTTTCAGGTTAAACCCCTGCTGACGGTCGATTTCTAACAAGGACTGAAACTGGTCTTCCTGCTGAGCCTTACTTAGATTTCGCCAATCGAGCTTTGTGATAGGCAGTGAAACTTCTTGCGCAATGTAGGAAATTGGCTTGTCTAAATTTTCCCAATCAAATGAGGCTCTGAGCGTTTCGTGCCGCGCAGCTACCCCACTCCACGCAGAACGAAAATTATTGATATTAATAGGCTCATTCAAGGTCATGGTGATATGTTGAACATCTACACCAGAGTCGGGGGCGGTTATAGCGTGAAACAACATTCCTCGCTGCATAGGGATCAGCGGGAGAAATTCTTGGCGATTGTTTTCCTTATCCATATCGAAAAAAAGTGTGATTTGGCTTGTTGCGATCGGACCAATCGATTCAGGGGCTTGCGGAAATTAGGTTTATTCTCCCCCAGCTAACATCCTACCAAAGGCATTTTTGGTATCAATCCCCTATTGGTCCATTTGAAATTACCAAAACTTTGCCCGATTACAGGACAAAAACCCATTAATGTGACGTGAAGTGCAAATAATTTAGGGTTAATAATTATGGCGAAAACAAATCAATGGATTTTGAGGTGGTACTGGGGGCTCAATAGCTTTAAGGTATAGTGCCGAAGAAACCGATCAGCGATCTTAAGCTGATTATGCATTAAAGGCTAAACTTTAAATAATTGTCCCAAGTTAAAGTTCAACCACGTGGGATCGAGGTTTAAGTCGAGTCAGTTATAAAACTCCCGATCCTAAATGTTTCCACCAGAGTAAACTCTTTAATTTTGACCCCAAATTCTTATTATTAATCTTACTAGAGTTGGTTAGTTTGGGCTCCAGTAAGATTGCGCTTTAGGGTAAGCTACTTCTGCAACTTGCCTGCCCAATATCCTGCCGTTTAAGTCCCCTTCCGCAAAATGAATCCCACCATACAACCTTGAGATACCCGCCTCATCGGCTGCTTCTGTGAATGTGTTCCAGCGCAACACTACAATGTCAGATGGACTTTTTTCAAACATATTGCCATTTATAGGAACAATATGCTCACCTAGCATGTCTGGTACACCGTCTGAGTTAAAGTCACTGTGATGAAGGACGGTTTCACCATCATAGTATTGATCTGATCCTGTAAACGATTGAAAGACGTAAGCAGCTGCAGCACTAAATGTTGAATGACCAGACACATACTCTGCAAATGGCGGTGTCACAAAATCTGTTTGTTGATATGGTTGCCACTCGCTGGCAGAAATAGATTGTGTTCCTTTGTTTGGGCCTCCCCACGCTTCCACCATTTGACCCGCATAGGTGTGCTGGATCGCCGAAATAGGTCTTACATAGTCAAATTCTCTTTTTGCTTCCCAAGCCGCGATGCCTGCATCAAAAAGCGCACAGTTCAAAGCAAAATAAAATCGAACATCTGCATCAACTGTGTGTCTATCCCTCTCCGAAATCCCATGTGCCAGAGCGTTCCAATGCCCTGGTGGGGTTTCAGAACGCGGTCCATCCGCCCAATACTCTGCGATGACCTTCTCCCTATCCGTCAAGTCAGCACTCATTTCAAGCACTTCATCGACCTGTGCTCTAAAGATTTGGTTTTCAATACCGGTAGTCCCATCTGCACTCTCATATATTTCTGTCGAGTTGGGCATTGGAGGGGCGGGTGGCCTGAAATGACTACCCGAAATTAGTGCAAACGGAGCAACAGCTCCCCAATGCGGGGTCAAGAATTCCTGATCTTTGAATGACTTATCGTTCATCAAATCAACAGACGGGTTACCAAAATTATCTCTTACAACGCCGGTTGGCACACGCAAAGGTTGCCACCGAGAAAGATCAAACTCTGCTGATCCGGGAAGGTCCTCAGCAACAGCATTTATTGGAGTGTAAAGCTCAGCGTACATCGTCGATGTAATATCCTCATATTCTCTATCGCTATTTGATCCATCATTTTTGCGCCACTCTATCACAGCCTTTGATGCAAGATATCCAATTTCGGCTGGTGTGAACGGAGCGGTGGCTTCATCTACGGGCTCGTATCCAAAAGCATCCATTGCAGAAGAGAAAGCAGAAGTTCTTTCTTCATATTCTGAAAAGTTTTGCGTCAAGATATGATAAGCCGCGTGAGAGATTGCTTCGTTTTTGTTCTCCAGCATCCGCTCGTCCGGCAACCGCCTTAGCCCGGCTACCAAAGCCACACTAGTTGCCTCACTATCATACACAGACCACGCGTCAAACATAGCCGTGTGCAGCATAAACATATTGCGGGTGATAACAGTTGGTCGGGGTGGCCCGTTGCGCACAGCCGTTAAGGCTATCTCATTCCACAAAACCACAACGCTAGGCTGATAAACAGCTTGGATATCTTGTGAATCGTTGTCACCGGGCTTTTCAACCCCTTCCTTGATCAACTGTGTTGGTTGACTTGGCTGAGGGGAGCATGCAACAAACAGCAAGGCTATATAGATTAAACAAATAATTGGGCGGAATCTAGAAAATGAAAAATGCATATCACAATATCAAGTTTATTTTTTGGCCTGTATTTTATCAAAATGGTGCGTTAGTTTTAATTATCCGCGAGTAGTTAAAGCCTTTTTTCATAATTCTTTACTCCTAAGTAGATCACGACATGTTTTCAAATGAACAAATTGGCATCAAAGATAAATTGCCAGAGGGAGCTAAGACAAAATCAGTCTGGTCTAAATACAAAATCTTTCTGTGATCCATTTAAACAATATCAATAGGGGATTGGTAAGTTATTTTGACAGAGGAAGTGCGTTGAATTTATGATCTAAGACAGTTCACGTTTCCCGATATTTAGGAGAATTACGGCCGATGATAAATATGTTAACCAAACGTACCTCACTCTGGAACTGGCTTTCGCTAGTGGCGATGGGCATTCTTATGCTCATGATCTTTTTCTATGCCCCCACTGAAAGAACAATGGGGTATGTTCAGAGAATTTTTTACTTCCACGTAGGCACAGCGTGGGTGGCAGCGGTCACCTTCTTTGTGGCCCTCGTAGCAGGCATTATGTATTTGTGGAAGCGCTGGGACAACGCAGACTTGGTTTCACTGGCCTCAGTTGAAATCGGGGTCGCATTTGTGACGATGACCATTGCGAGCGGAGCTATTTGGGGCAAACCTGCGTGGAACACGTGGTGGGTTTGGAGCCCGCGTCTAACCTCGATCACCATTTTGTGGCTAGTTTACATCGCTTACTTTATTTTAAGATCGGCTATCGATAATGATGAAACCCGCAAACGCTTTTCGGCCGTCTACGTAATAGCAGGATTCGTAACAGTCATCATCACCTACAGCTCAATTCGCATTCTTAGAGATATACATCCCGTCATGTTTGGCTCTTCTCTGGAATCTGCCCAAGGGATGGAGCAAGGCCTTCAAGAATTTTCCGGATTAGATTCAACGCGCATGAATCAAACCTTGCTGGTAGCTGTAGTAGCTTTCTCCATTTTGTACGTCGCTTGGATGGCAAATCGAATCAAATTTGAGCACATGCGGTCAAAACTAAACTCAGTCCGCATGCGGGTTCTTGCTAGCGAATAAGTCACCCAAAAAGCCGGACAAACGTATTTTACGGGAGGGAGTCCTCTACACCCCACACAAATTCACCATAGGCAAAACTATTTTTGTTACCAGCAGATTACAAAAATAATTTATTATCTTAGAAAGAGTAAGATGTAAAGTGCTGCATCCGTCAATGGAAGCGTAACTAAACTAAACTCGTTTAAATTTGGAGGCGATTATGCAGGAAACTGTTGATCCATCAGAACTCAAAAAAGATAAAGAAAGTCTATTTTCATCCAGAAATCTTGGAATAGGTATCTTCGGGCTTATGTTGATTTTGCTAATCTTCGGCATCATCAATGACCTTGGAGCAGAATCAACCCCGTTTGGTCCTCAGCAATCTTTCGGCGTGCTGGCTACACTAGCGTTTCTTGGCGGGCTTCTTAGCTTCTTGTCTCCTTGTACGCTACCTATCCTGCCTGCTTACTTTGCTTTCGCTGCTAAAAGCAGCCGATCTCAGATTGCAGTAAATACCATGGTGTTCATGCTGGGCGTGGCTACAGTCTTTAGTTTTTTTGGTGCAAGTGCCTCTGCTATCGGCTCACTCCTGCGGAGTAACCAAGATCTCATTTTGCTAATCGGTGGTGTGCTAATTGTGGTATTTGGTACGATGAGCTTAATTGGGAAAGGATTCACCGGCATGTCGGCCGAAGAATCTGCTGGCACTGAAAATATGTCGGCGGGCGGTTCATTTATTTTCGGGATGACATTTGCTGCTGGTTGGTCGTCTTGCATTGGCCCAATTCTAGGCATTATTTTAACGATGGCGGCAACCACAGCCTCTGTCGCACGCGGCACAATCTTGCTGTTCATATTTGCCATGGGACTGGGCATCCCCCTAATCCTCGTATCAACCCTAATCGGCCGAGCCAGCCGCCAAAGCTTGATCTGGCGTATTCTCCGCGGCAAAGGCTGGTTCATTGATGTACCAGCCATCCTAGTGGCCGTTGTGTGGGGGTTGACCGCGTGGCTCGTTCTGTTCGGTATAGCCCGTTACGTTAACGTCAATGTGATTGCAAGCAATGCTGCTCTAGCAACAGGCGTGGTTCTCGGTTTAGGCGTTATCGCCATCATCGGTGCCGTTTTGTACAACTACACCATTGGTGATGGGAACAAGAAAGTAGACCTTCATCTGCACAGCACTTCTATATTCAGCGGCTTACTCTTTTTAGGAATGGGCTACTTTATGCTCAACGGCCGTTTGTCTCAAATCACCGCGTGGTTTAACCAACTCACGGCTGATGCTGAGTGGTTCGCCATCCTTGAAGAAAATCTGTTTATGCTATTCCAATAGCGGATTTAGAAAGTCTAAAAGCTTCCAAAAGAAATAAAAACTTAGTTTAGAACCGGGAGCCTACCACAGCATTCTTATTCAAATGCTAA
>JBCCSO010000100.1:0-11240 GCA_039199965.1 Chloroflexota bacterium
CAACCGGGTATCCACTTCCACTTCAGTGATCATCGCCATGGTTGACGGGCCGTATCCCATATTTAGACCGGTCCCATCCAAGTCAAGAAGACTTAAGAGCCCCATCCCTTTGTCATCCCGGCCGCGCGTTGCCACCGCTTCCAGCGGCTCATTTAGCTGAGCAATGGCCTCTTTCCAACTCATTTTGCCTCCGGAGTGGCTGACCCCATCAGCAGAAATAGTAGCTTCCTCAAGCCCCAGTTTGCTAACAATTTGATCCTGCACTTGGCGGGCGGCATCCTGCGCCGTTGGATAAATTGATGAGGAGACGCGGCTGCCACCCGTCGCCGGGCTGGCCAAGTCTGTGCCACGGCCGGTTTTTATTTTAATTAGCGGATCGTCTGCATTGATCCCAAATGCTTCAGCGAGGGCTGTACCCAGCACCGTGCGCGACCCTTGCCCAATATCTTGAATCCCGCTCTCCACGCTCAAGCCATCTTTCATGGCCGTCACACGTACTTGCGCTTTGGGCATATATAAATGGAGCCAGTGTCCCATCGCCAGCCCCACGCCCCGCTTGTACCGCCCTTTGTCTGCTTTGACGTGAGCCCGTGCTTGCCAAGCTGGCACCTCTTCCAAATAGTCAAATAACTGCTGATCTTGAGGATGAGTGTCCCATTTGCGGCGCAGTTCAAGCGGGTCCATCCCAACTTTATGCGCCATCTCGTCTACGGCCGATTCCAATGCAAACGCCCCATTGATGCCGCCGGGACCGCGAAATGCTTTGGCTGGTGGCTGATGCGTAATCACATTATGATCGTTTGAAACCTGCGGCCAAGCTGGATAGTAGGTTGAAGCAATCATCGACGCCATGCCTTCCAGCGTATGGCCAGCATTGTTGTGCACCTCAAGCCCCATTGCGCGAAAATCTGCACTGTCATTGCTCAGCAAGCCGATTTCCATCTCAGTCTCCTCACGATGGCCGGAGTAAGCGATAACCTCTCCTCGATCTAAAATGAGGCGCACCGGCCGGTTGGCTTTTTTGGCTAAATCAATCGCATAAAAAATTTCTGGGTAGCTTCCCCCTTTTGAGCCAAAGCCACCACCGATATGGTCACAAATCACGTCAACTTGGTCATTTCTTAACTGATATTTTTTGAGAATGCTGTCTTTGATCTGCTGAATGCTCTGGGTTGACACAAAGAGGGTCAGATGATCTTCTCCATTTTGCATCGTCCAGTGAGCTAAGGCGCCATGAGGTTCTAGCGGCGTATGCGCGTGGGAACCGGAGGAGAACTTCTCATTGAAGAAAAATTCCTCACTGCCTGCTCGCGCGCGGCGTAGAGCCCGACCAGCCCGCAGACCTTTGGTGCTGGCAATGCTCACGCGGGGTGATTTTGTATTGCCGTTCCATTTAGAAGGTATGGGGAGTCCGCCGCTAATTTTCTGACGGAAGCTAGGCTCAGCCGATCCATTGGTGGCCGCCCGCGATTGCGCAAAGCTAGTTACCGCTTTGTAAATTTCGTACTTAATTTTGATAAGAGCTGCCGCTTTTTCGGCTGTTTTTGCATTGATGGCGGCTACAGCAGCAATCGGAGTGCCAACATAGCGGACTGTGCGCTCATCATCCTGTAAAACATCAAGGACCGCCCAAACGCCGTCTAGCGCTTCGGCCGCGCTAAAATCGATCGATACAACTTTGGCAAACGGATGCTCAGAGCGAATCACTTTGCCATACCCCATCCCATCTACTTTGTGATCTGTGGTGTATTTTGCACGTCCCGTGACTTTATCAATGGCCTCAACCCGATGCGCCTTGACTTTATCTGTGGGTACATCGTCAAAATGACCCTCACAAGCTGCCTGCAAAGCGGAATAAATCCCCTGATAAGCACCGCAGCGGCATAAATTACCGGCAAGAGCGGCCGCAATGGTGTCTCGGCTGGGCTTAATTTTGCCATGGGCCTTCGTCCACGTTTCGTAAAAAGCGATCCCCGCGTTGATAAACCCTGGGGTGCAGTAGCCGCACTGGAGCCCATCATGGGCCATAAACGCTTTCTGCACCGGGTGCAGCTCGCCATCGGCCGAAGCGTGCCCTTCTACGGTTGTTACGCTTTTGCCGTCTAAGCGTGATGCGGGAAGCAAGCAGCTACACATCGGGTTGTTGTCTACAAGAACGGTGCATGCCCCACACACACCGGAACCGCAGACAAACTTCGTTCCGGTTAGCCCAACCTTATCACGGATCACATCCACAGCGGCCGCGTTGGGCTGAAGATCAAATTCATACTCTTTTTGGTTGATGGTTGTTTTCATATTTACTGCTCTTAGTTGGTGGTCTGTAAAAGTCCAGCGCGCTGCGCCCCTATAGCGTTTTGCTTTCTAACCCCTGTAGGTGGGTCTTGATCAAATGGGTCAAAAATGTTTCTGTATTTAAATTAAAAGGCCGCAGCTCTGGGTGCATTTCTAAAATCTCTTTCACATTGGGGGATGGATGAGTCAACTGTTGGGCACCTAAAATGAGCGCATTGACAGTTAGCACCACGGCTGCACCTTGCCCCTGAGGTATAAACGGAAGCAATCGTTCAAGATTTGCCCCTGTTTTGGCCGTGTTAGCCAGAGTTGCTTGCTTGAAAGCGATAATTGCCTCAGCTTTTGTATTTTGCTCCAGCACGGTGTGAGACAGGGTCATAAACCTCATGAGCAACGGCCGGGAAGAGATAAAACTGCCTGTAAAATTAGCCAATTCTTCAATTGTTTGATGTTCCATCTGGTTAAGTTCGTGGTTCAGCTCTGCGAAGAAAACCTCAAACATTTCTGAGAAGATAGCGAGGAACAGCTCCTCTTTTGTCTCAAAGTACAGGTAAAGCGTCCCCTTTGCCAATCCGGCCGCTCGTGCAACCTTGCTCATGCTGATGTCGTGATAATTCCCAGCCTCAACAAGCTGAAGGGCTGACTCCATGATCGTTTCGCGTCTATTTTCTTTTTGGGTTGTGTTTCGTGCTCTTTTCATAAATGACCAATGGTCAGATAATAGGTGACCGGCGGTCATTTGTCAAATATATAAATGATGAGATGATAGAATGATGATGTGACTTTTGTCAGGGTCATCTCATCATCCCATCAAATAATCAAATTTTTGGAGAATTATGGCTGAGAAAAATATCGACCTACATTTGGAAAAAATAGGCATTAAATTACCGCTTGGTCGGCCGCCGGGAGCCGTTTACAAACCGATGGTTATTTCGGGCAACACGCTCTACGTCTCTGGTAATGTGCCTATTCGGGATGACGGCACGTTTATCATCGGCCGGGCGGGTGACACGATCAGTGAGGCCGATGCAAAGGTGGCCGCGCGTCAGGTGGGCCTGTGCATGCTGGGCAATATGCAGGCGGAGTTGGGCTCGCTTAATCGGGTGCAAAAACTAGTCAAAACGCTGGGAATGGTAAACTGCACGCCCAATTTTCAAAATCATCCTGAGGTGATCAATGGCTTTAGCGAGCTGATGGTTGAGGTTTTTGGTGAAGAGAATGGTAAAGGGGCCAGAAGTGCAGTGGGGATGATGCTGCCGCGTGGTGTAGCGGTTGAGGTTGAAGCGATTTTTGAGCTTAGAGGCTGATCATGCTTTTGGTTTCTGGCTATTAGCAATAGGCCGTGCTGCTCTACTACTCTGCGGGACCTGTTCACAAGAAATGTCACGCAGGTGGGAAAATAAACTCCGGCATTAAGAAACCATCCGCTGAGAGCCGTTCTAAGAAACGGAAACATATCCCTGCTGAAAGGATTTAGCGATTTTTTAGAAGCTGTTAGGCGCTGACCAGTAAATCGGTAGTCGGTGAGTCAGTTAGTCCCGTTCTGACGAGAGAAAATGCCATAAAGGGGCAGGGCCGGGAAAGGTTATTTGCTACCAGTGCCGCACAGCGGTATGACAACGCCTTGCGCAAAAGTCTAAAAATGAACCCTGCCCCAGAGGGGGTAGTCACACCAAAGCCGTCTTGCGAGTGGCCGGAAGAAAATCGTGAGCTGCTGGAAAAATATCGAGAGTGGCTGGTAGCGGTCGGGGCCTCAACTGCGGTCATCAACCAGCATCGAGTGCCACTGGCTGGCACCATGCTGGGCTTAGCATCAAAGTCGCATTCTCAACTTTCAATCGACGCGGATAAGGGCCGAACAAGTTCGGCTAGCATCCAAACAAGTTTGGATCAAACATTGGACTATATTCGGTCAAAAAAGAAGAGCCTGTCGTGGGAGAAAAACTGCGAACACTCGCTAACATGGTTTTGTCGGTTCCTGAAAGAAGAACGAGAGATGGTCATCATCGACAAGCAAAAGTTTGGGGATGTTGAGCGGTACAAAGCGGGGCTACCCGACTGGCTCATCAAGCATCTGACCCGCTTTTTGCACCTGAAACAGGCCAACTGGCGAAAAAGCCGGATGGCTCAATCCACTTACCATTTTTGGTATAAATCGACCCAGATCTGGCGCTGGCTCTTTGAGCACACAGAGATACAATCGCCTAGTGAAATTACCCGTGAGCATCTCAACCAATATGTCGATGAAAAGCTGCAGGCGGGCTACAAAGTCGCCAGCATCAACCACGACATTCAGACCTTTCAGGGGACGCTCCACTTTTTGCAAGAGCAAGGGATAAACGTATCACGGGTTGTGTTACGGTATAAGGGACTCAGGAAACCGGAGACATTGCCAAGATTTTTAACCGACAACCAAGTCATTGCGCTTAGAAATGACCTCATCCAAAGAAGGGACGAGGCGAATACCGTCGTGCGTGAGCGAAACAGCCGCCTAGACCTCGCTTGCTTCTACCTGCTGTGGCAAACCGGGATGCGGGTGAGTGAGCTGGAAGATTTGCAGCTAGACGATGTAGATTTTGACCAACAGCAGATCATCATTCGCAACGCTAAGGGGCTGAAAGACCGTGCCGTTTACATGACAGAAGTGCTAATTGAGATGCTGCGAGACTACCTCACAGTCCGTGACCCCGCGCTGACCGACCACGTCTTTATCTACCGGCACAAGTTTTTGTCCAAAGATTTGGTGCGCAGCCGCTTACGCACAGCCAGTAAGCGACTGGGTTTTAAGGTCACCCCGCACATGCTGCGCCATACCTTTGCGACGCAATTGGTGAATGCTGGGGCAGATATTACGACGATTTAAACACTGTTGGGCCACAAACGGCTGAACACCACCATGACCTACGCCCATGTGCATGATGACACGGTGGCTGATGAGTTCTACCGGGCGATGGAGGAGATTGAGGGGCCACAGTTTGAAGCAGAAGCGGATGATGAGCCGACGGTGGATACTGCCAAAGCCAAAACGTTGCTGGACCAGATAGCCGCTAGTGACCTGACCAACTTGACTACCAAACAACGGCAGATGTTGGATGAGCTACGCCACTGTCTGGCTGAAAATCCCAGCTTTTCGTCTCCTGATGACTGAAGCCCTGACGCAGAGGAGTGCCTACATTCGCCTGTCGGGCGAGTCCGACAGACAAATATTTGGAAAGAAAGTTTCACGTACAGGAGTCCGGCCATGGCATCGTTCATAAGCCATAATAAGACCTGCCCAGAACTAAGTCTGGTAATAGGTTATTCAAAGGTCTGTCTATACATATATATATAACCATTTTTCGTCATTAGGAATGTGGAAGTCTGCGAATTGGGAAGATAATTATATTCTCCATTTTTATCAACGCTTACTGTTTGAAAAATGGGGCCCCCTAAAGGTATGTCCCACCAAGATGGTTCACATCGAGAAATGCTAGCTAGAGAATCATAATTTTTCCGTGCTTGTAAGTTATTATCCTCATTAACTTGCTCAAATAAATTAACTATTCGCGTAGCCTCTGTCTCATCACCTTGGAATTTTATGTAGTGATGTCTCAAAGGTATGGCATCGTCCATCAAATATTCGATCAAACCACCTTGCTGGTTGCAACTTGTATACAAATACTTTGTATTTGTATTTGAGAAATCAATACCTAGTGCGTGATCCACAACTTCTGCACTAACAATATATAATTCATTTCCATGAAAAAGTTGTATGGCTTTGAAGCCTAGAAAAAAGAGTAATACAACTACGAGTGTACTAAACAAATGAAAATAGAATTTTTTCATGAAAATTGACCCTATCGGATGTTTTCAATTCTGTTGTAATCACCAATAGCAAGCGAAGCTACATCATTGACAGATTGAGGGTTTGAATTTGCCCAAGATGCTGTAAGCATATTGCTGTTTTGATATACTGGCAGACTAACGCTATTAATAGGGAAAGAATCTCCGGGGAGAAATGATCCTACCCATGTCTTAAATTCTGCAGAACCTGAACGATGTTCAGCCTCATTAAAATCCCAACCATCCTGAAATGTCATAGTTCCATCAAGCTCCCAGAATACTTCTCCATTTTCCATCACGGTAACTGATATACCTCCATCAAATAGGACTTCAAAATTACCTAAGGTACCATTTGTGAGAGCACCTCCCCAAGTTTTGGTTGATATGTTTTGCGTTCCACCGCCGTTCGCTACAAGTCGTGATACTACCTGATTTAAATCATTATTCGGTATAAAACCGTCAGGACCTCGTGAACTATGTTGGAGAGTAACTTGAGCATTGGTTGCTATCATTTCTTCCTCACTAAGTGTGTAAGTAGCGCCATCATTGTATGCATAATGATCAATTAAATCATCAGCGAGTGGATCCAGTGCGTTAATTTTGAAAGGCAAAGTAGTTATTGGCCTTGTCGCATCTTCAACACCATCTGCAAATCGCGAGCCATACTCAGCTAATGCCTTTTTCATACACTCAAGTAGTGAAGTTCCACCAATGCAGTGTCCCGTTGGATCATTGTAGTTAATTGGGTTATTATGGACGTAGCTGTACCGGTTCCACGACTGTGGATTGGTCGTTTCTGGCACGATTGTGTCAGGTGTCAGGAAGCGGTTCGTCGTTGTTGCCCTTATCTTAACCAAACTTGACATAATCAGGCTGGTTTTTCCCTTTTAAAGAGCAAAAAAATCTCCTGAGAGTAAAATGTTTATCGCCAAACAAACAACTTACTCAAAGGAGATTTTTCATGTTCAACCAAATCGATGAATTTGTCAAATGGCACCGCCGCCGTAACCCTTCCGCCCGCACTTGGCGAGACTACACCTACGACCTGACCCAATTCCATGAGTTTGTCGGGAGCAAACAGCCGCAAGAGGTGACCGTGCGTGACGTCGATGGCTTTGTCAACCAGCAGTCAGAGCGAGGGATGTCTCCCAAGACGATCAATCGGAGATTAACCGCCATCAGCTCGTTCTTTGTCTACCTGTCTGACACCGACCCGGAAATCGTCTGCCCCATCATTCCCCGACGTCACAACCGAAAAGAGAAAAAGCGGCTGCCCAGACCGGTCCCGCTGGAAGATGTAAAGAAGTTTTTTGACACCATCACCAGTCCGCGAGACATGGCGATGTTTCAGCTCATGCTTCGCTGCGGCCTGCGTATCAGCGAGGTCGCCAAACTAAAAGTGGCCCATATCCATCTGAACGAGGTCCGGCCGCGTATGGTCGTCACCGGCAAGAACAACATTGAACGGACCGCATATCTCTCCATCCCCAGCCAAGAGATGGTCAAAGTGGTGCTTGAGGACCGGGATAGCGACGAAGAAGAGCTGTTCCTGAGCTACCAAGGGAAGAAAATGTCAACCACCGCCATCCACAAACGGCTGATGGTGTATCGAGATTTGGCCGGGGTCAGCTTTACGGCTCACCAACTGCGCCATACGTTTGCCACGAACTTGGTTGAGGAGGATGTCCCGCTGCCAACCATTCAGAAGCTCATGGGTCATGCGTGGATCACCACCACGCAGGGGTATCTGCTAGTCAGCGACAACAAGGTGGCCAAGGATTTTTTCGACGCCATGACAGAGCAGGAGGTGTGGTCATGTCGGAGATAAACGCTACAGAGAACGTCTTGGTCTGCGCCGCTGGCCGCTATGACAGAGCCTTGCACAAAAGTCGACGGATGTACCCGCCGCCTCAAGGCATTCCGCTTCCAAAACCAACAGAAAGTTGGCCGCAAGAAAATATTCTGCTGTTGCAAGAGTACCAGCAGTGGCTGCTCGATGGGGGTGTCAGCCGGAACTGTATCTACCAGATCTATGTCCCGATGGCCGGACACGTGTTGGGGCTTAACCGGGTGCCGCACCGGCAAATTTCTCTGGAAGAAGACCTTAACAAGGCACTCACATACATTGAAGCCAGACAGATGAGCGATGGCTGGACCGCTAACTGTCGTCGGGCCTTGAACCGTTTCCGCAGCTTCATGCAGCTTAAGCGGGGCACAGTGACCTTTTCGGAAGTGAAAATGTTTGACCATTCTCGTTACACGGCAAATCTTCCGCCTTGGCTGGTAGACTGCCTCAACGAGATGCGGATATTGGCCCAAGCCAACTGGCGTAAAAGCAGGGTTTCCAAACTGCTGCTTAAGTTCTGGCGCATCCACACGGTGTTGTGGGATTGGTTGGTTGTTAACGAGCATCTAGACCCAGACAAGGGGCCGGAAGGGATTAAAGAGATTCGGCGGCAACAGATTTATGACTACATCGACAGTCGAATGGATGATGGAATGAGTACAAGCAGCATTAATCTAGAGCTGCGTTTGTTTCAATCTACTCTCCGTTATTTGCAGGATCAGGAGGTCTTGGTTCCAGCCAGCTTGCTCGCCATCAAGGGGCTGAAGCAGAAGGACCGGATGCCCCGTTTCCTGAAAGACGAAGATGTGGCCAAACTGCGGGATTACCACGAGGAACGGGTCAAAACGGTGACTAGCCCGCAAAAGTCACGAGATGTGCTGCTGGATCGGGCGATGTTTTACCTCATGTGGCAGGCAGGGCTGCGCTTGGGTGAAGTAGAAGACCTTCTCATCGATGACGTAGATTTGGACAAGCAGCAGGTGACGATCCGGGCTGGAAAAGGAATTGTGGACCGGATCGTTTACCTCACCCCAGATACCATTTTGGCCCTAAAAGCCTACCTCACCCGACGAGGGCAAGGGGTGGGTAAGTGGCAAGAACACTTTTTTTTATACCGCTTTAAAGGGGCAGACCGCCGGATGATTGGGAAGCGGGTCAAGGTGGCTGGTAAGGCAGTGGGGGTGAAAGTGTCTCCACACCGCTTAAGACATACGTTCGCTACGCAACTGGTCAATGTCGGTTGCCCCATCACGACGATACAGCGACTGATGGGACACAAACGGCTGGGGTCAACGATGGTTTATGCCAGAGTCCATGACAAGACGGTAGCGGATCATTACTTCAAAGCGATGGCCGCCATTGAGGCTAGAATGACTGGTCAGTGTCCCAACAACACGCTGAAACAAACATATGACAACTTTGAAGACCAACTAAAACAGATTCGGGCCGTGGCTGGCATGGAGATGCCGCAAGCGGTGGCTGACGTTTTGGCGAATCTGGAAAGCAGCCTATTAAATACCTTGCAACGCTGGCCGGTGACTTAACCCAGAGAGAGGAGCCTATATTCGCCTGTCGGGCGAGTCCGACTGCTACTGTCACAGTACTATCAAGTAAACGTTAGCATACATAATAGTATTTTGCCCACCAATTTTTTACTAGTCAGAAAGTACAACTTGGTTGAATATCTCATCATACAGATAAACGATTTCTTTTAAATTTTGACTACCAAAACTTATGTCTGTTGAAGAACTAATTGTAACAATAAACTCTTCATATCTTAGCAACACTACACACCTGTACCTTCCTGTAATTTTACCTACACCACAACCCGTATAGTGTTCATCTGCATGTATTTTTTTCTCTAAAGTTAAACTTAGATCGTAACTTTTGAAATCACTATCAAGTTTATTTGCATATGTGACAATAGCTGCATCGAGAGTCGGATATCTCTTAATTGAATAAGTAGTAGACTTTGATGCCCCATTGTCAGAGCTAAACCAATAAATAGTTGTTTCCCCACCTTCAATTGCGCCATTCAAATCAGAGGGCCTAACTAGCGGATTGACTGTTGCATTTAATGGGAGGTAATTTTTAGGAATATTGAACATATTAATGTCAAAATTCCTTTCGGGTAAACATCTCACCAAGAAACAGTAATTTCTCACTAAAAAGATGCTTGGAGGAACGATAGCTAGTGTCACCAAGAAAATTAAAGATAGGGTCCTAGGTGAAATCAACTTGTATTGGTGCATTGTTCAATCTCTGCCTTAATTGATGCTTGCGCATGTATCATCACAATTAAAACCTCCCGCGGGATAGTCATTTGGTTGGGGCAAAGGATCAGTAGGGACCGTGATTGGTGGTGGTTGTAATCTTGCTAGTACATCAGGGGTTAGTAGTGATTGGAAATATGCAAATAAACCAACTTCACCAAATTCAGCATAATAAGCATGAAGCTCATAGCCTATTAACACAGCTTCGTAATCTTGTGCATTCTCAAAAAGCCATGTTGTGTTACTACTATCCCAAGTTCTTTCCTTTACCTCTATATAACCACCCGCCGCGTTAGAGATAAACTTTGGCACACCTAGAGCACCGGCTACAAAACCAAAATGAATATTGCCAATTACAGAATAATCGACCCATTCACAACTTGCTACTCCACATAGAGTTACAGCAGTGCCAATTTCGTTTGCTATTGGTACCTTGATGTCCCAAATTGCATCGCTTTGAGCTACATCATTTAAACTGCTCATGCCACTTACAAGGCCTGCCATTCCAGTCGACCCACTAGCATCAAAATCATGTGCATATTTTGAAAAAGCACTCTCGACCTGTGCAAATGTGTTGCTTTTAACTTTATGAACGACTTCAACAGCAAGCCACTCTGTCAAGTCATATTGAGCCTTTGTACTAAAACCTGTCGCACAAAACACGGTGTTTTCCCACAAAGCTGGGCAATGACCTGATGGGTCTGTAAGATTTACAGGGTTATTGTAGACATACGCATAACGATTGAAGCTTTGCGGATTTGAGGGGTCCGGTACAATGGTATCGGCGGTGAGCATCCGGTTAAGATAGGGAACGTAATACCGCGCATTCATATACGTCAGCCCGATATCCCGGTTTTCACGGTGTCCCGTAAAGCCACGGCCCGTCGTCACGCGACACGAAGTAACCCGCCTGCAACTGCCGGTAACGGAACGCATGGTCCAGCTCGGCCCCGTCGTTCACGCCCCAGGCCCGCAGCTGCGCGACGCCCTTCAGGAGGTCCAGCGAC
>JBCCSO010000101.1:0-11229 GCA_039199965.1 Chloroflexota bacterium
ATCTTGCTCCCGGCCGTGGTTTCAACCCCCTCTGAGCAGATGAGGTCTTTAATGCCCACGGGTACACCCAAAAGCGGACCTTGTTCACCGGCCGCAATGCGAGCATCTGCCTGCTTTGCTTGCTCTAGGGCTAGTTCTGGTGTCGTGCGCAAATAAGATTTGACGCTGTCATCAACGGCCGAAACACGTTCTAAAATCGCTTCTGTTAGGGCAACGCTGCTGACTTCGCCTTTGCGCAGCAAATCGCGCACCTCAGTGAGGGTTTTTTCAGTTAAAGACATATAAAAATAGCCTGAAAAGGTGATGTGGGAGGTGGGTTTAAGAAGGCGGTATTTTAGTCACTGGTAGGCAGGCGGACAAACTATTTGCGATATTTTATTATTCCCAAATCGAATATTGCTCTGGTGACTCTCCCTTCTCTTCCACAATTGTTGCTTGTCCAATCAATGTTTCCGGCTCAATATTCTCTAGAAGTATGTCGAACTCCCACCAATCACCGAAGTCAAAAATAAATTGCAAATTTTGATTAACCGTTAATCTCATCTCCTTGATTTGAACTTCAGTTGTTGAAATGGATCGATCCATGTAGGGATGCGTTGCCGAACGCGACTGCATATATTGATTGTGCCAGATAAATTCGTATAAATGATCGTGGTCAAAATCAACGGAATTGATGATGGCAGTAGCGAAATTTTCTAGCGTATCTTCCGACGATATGGCTATTTTGCGCCATATTTTACCTAAGCTAACTTTGAACAAGTAGGTTCCTGATTGGATTTTTGGCTGAGGAATGCTCAAAAAATTCTGCCATTTAGGAAAAATGTCATCAATAAGCGGTTGTAGTGTGCCCGGGCTTATTTCGTCTTGGGTGTCAATTTCAATGTAGACATCGTAATCAGAAAATAGCCTAGTCTGAATTAAGGCCATAAAGGCATCACCAATCTTTGTACGCGCAATACGGTTGATTTGCCATCCCTTCCCATCTACGAGCGAGCCAGAGCTGACCTCTAAGAATCCAAACAGATTGAGCAAGCCAAAGTTGTATGCTTCTGGAAGCAAAATCGCCCAGTTCTCTGCATCACGGTTACCTGCTACAGCCTGTCCTTCATTTGGAATGCGATCAAAAAAATAGGTCCACTTGCCAAAATTATCAGGGATTTGTCTCCATGTATTTCCCCACTCATTAAGGATTTCAGGCCGTCCTCGTAACAGCCAAATCTCCAACAGTGATAGGTACTTCTCAAATGGGGTTAATTTAGCCCAAGTTTCATATACAGTTTTGACAACAACGAGGCGGGTTTTCTTTTTGTGTGGAATTTCGCGGGTTAGCATAGAGGCTCGACATAAAAGGTAAAGTCCGTGAATGTGCGGATAGGACTTTTGCACCGGCCGTTTTAGCCCCAATTTAATAGGATTGGTCAATACAGAATTAAGTTGAGATAGATGCTCAAGCGTTAGCTGCTTTTTGGGGGTAAGAAACACTTCGTTATTTGCGAAGTAATTTAGACAAATTTCGAAGTCTGTGAGAATCGTTCCCGGCGAAGATGACGTGATTGGTAGGGTACTGAGAAGATCTTTCTGCTGTCTTGTAAACTCAATATCGTTTCGCGCTAAAAGTAACATACTGGAAATTATCCTTGAATTTCCAGCTAGACTCAAGTTGTTGGAGTTTTATGCTACTGCCAAGACTAGGATATTGACAAATCGATTCTACTTTGCGGTCACCCTTAGCATCTGATTTCCACCGGGTAAAAATTCATAGCTGACTTTTTCCAGCCGAACTTTGTATCCATCGTCACGCAGGGTACTGATGGTGGGCAGCAGATGGCGAGAAAGTACGGCTCCATTTTCAAGCAGTGGAAAAATCCTGACCTCATTGGCGACCCGAGTCATCTCTTTGATCGAATTCACATGATAGTTGGTCGTCATGTGGGCAGTATTCGTAAATAGAAAGTGTGAACACACGGCTAAATCGAAGTTCTGATCGGTTAATGGTATGATGGGAAGCGCACCTTCTAGGTAGCGTCCTTCCATTTTGCCCCATTCTAAGTCAGCCAAGAAGTCATTCATTGCAGTTAGGCGCATCCTCCCCAAGGCGTGGACAGATCTCAGATGTTTCCAGATGAACAAGCTTTTTTTGTAATGGAACGACTGAATGGCGTCTGGGTAGGTTTGATCGATGAGCTTGCGTATTTGCTGACTGGTATATCTGTAGAGTGAGTCGATTGACACAATATTGCCACCGCGTTGTGTCAGTTCACAATTAAAAGATGATGGTCCATCTGAACAGCCTAGAATACTGCCGGACAGATCAATATCTGATAGCGAGAACATCGACAGATACTCTTCAAAGGTTCTTCCCCAAGGGATGTATTTTTGTGTGGCGGTGTACATGTACGCAATTAAAACAGACAACCAAATATTGGAACATGGCGTGTTAGCCCCATGACCGAAGAGGTTGAAGGATGCTGGTACTAGTCAGTGGGGAGTGTAAAGTGTAAAGTGAGAAGTAAAAAGAGTTTGCGAGTCCATTTGACATTAGGCTGTAGACTTTTACACTCAGGGGCAACTTTCAACTTTCAACTTTCAACTTTCAACTTTCAACTTTCAACTTTCAACTTTCAACTTTCAACTTTCAACTTTCAACTATGCTTTCACCTCTTGAACTCACACAGCGGCTGATCCAGTTTGATACAACCAATCCCCCCGGGAATGAAATTCAGTGTATTGAATTTATTGATGACCTACTGACAGAAGCTGGGTTTGAAACAGTTTTGCTAGCTCGTGATGAGCAGCGGCCGAATCTGATTGCCCGCTTAAAGGGACGGGGTGAAGCACCACCATTACTCTTTCAAGGGCATGTCGATGTCGTGACTACTGAAGGGCAGGGGTGGAGTGTCTCTCCCTTTCAAGGGGTCATCAAAGATGGTTTTTTGTGGGGACGCGGCACATTAGACATGAAAGGGGCAGTTGCCATGATGGTTTCGGCCGTTATTCAAGCCAAGCTTCAGGGGGTTGAACCGGCCGGTGACATCATTTTGTGTGTACTAGCTGATGAAGAGAACAGCGGAAACTATGGGGCTAAATTTCTGGTTGAAGAGCATTCGGAGCAGTTTGAAGGGGTTAAGTATGCGATCGGGGAGTTTGGGGGAACCAATATTCAAATGGCGGGAGAGACCTTCTATCCGATTCAAATCGCAGAGAAACGCAGCCTAAAATTAACGGCCAAACTGCGCGGCCAGGCAGGTCATGGCTCTGGCATACATCGGAACACTGCGATGGGGCGCACCGGCCGGTTGCTCGATCAGCTTGATCGCATCGAGATGCCTTTACACATTGTCCCGGCTGTGCGTGAAATGTTGGGCGCCATCGCTGATAATTTAGAATTCCCGGCTGGATTTTTGATTAAACGCTTGCTTAACCCCGCTACGGCCAAAACCGCGCTTAAAGTGATGGGGGATCGCGCAGCGACCATTGAGCCGCTTCTCAAACACACCGTCAATGCCACTATCATCAATGGTGGGATCAAACGCAATGTGATTCCTAGCGAAATTGGCATTGAGTTTGATGTGCGGATGCTCCCCGGCTTCACGCCTGAAGAATTCTTAGCAGACCTAAAGGGGCAGCTTGATACTGATGCTGAATTTGTGATCGAAGGGGTTGACCCGATTATGCCAGCAGAGCCCGATATGGGATTGTTTCCACTTTTATCAGAGCTGATTGTTGAAAAACAGCCGGGTGGCATTGTGATACCGTTTGTGCTTCCGGCCGTGACTGACGCCCGCTTCTTTGCATCGTTGGGGATCCAAACCTACGGTTTTACCCCGATGGTTTTGCCGAAAAACTTAGACATTGGCACCCTCGTTCACGGGCCTGATGAGCGTATTCCGGTAGATGCTCCGGAATATGGGGCTGCGATGATGCTCGAGCTCATAAAGCGCTACTCTGGATAAGAAATATTGTTAAAACCGGCCGATTGCAATGCTTTTGCCTGCGCCGCCCACATTTTGTTTTTTTCCACAGCTTCTGCATGATCATGCCCCAACAAATGCAGAACCCCATGCGCTGTCAAGAGTGCCACCTCATCTTGTAGCGCGTGCCCTCCCTTTTTTGCTTGTCGCTCGGCCGTTTCTAAAGAAATCGCGATATCCCCCAAGTAGAGAGTCCCATCAGGCCACGTTGTGCCGTCCTCAAAACTTAATACATCGGTTGGTTTGTCCTCATTGCGATACATTCTGTTCAGCTCATGTAGGTTGGCATCGTCAGAAACCATCACTGTGAGGGTTGCTGGACTTGCTACCGATTGGTGGATCAAAACCGCCTTGGCCACGTCGGTAATGACTGGCGACAGGTCATCCTTATCTCCCAGATTAAGCTGTAGTTCAATTTGATAGTCGGGCATTGGCTAGCTTTCTGTTTCTGGTTCCGGCTGGTTGGGTTCAATCGCAGGTTCGATACTGTCCCCGTTGTTACCGTTGAGAGGGTGCTGCTGTTCTGGCGGCAGTAGTGGAATTGGCACACCATTATCACTGCTGCTCAAGCTTGGATCTTCCTCACTTTCTTTCGCTTCTTCTGTCTCTGTCAGCTCGTCATTGCCGGGGTATTTGACCCGAATGTGATAGCGTCCTTTCAAATTTTCAATGAACGATTCCCGAATGTCGCTCAGATCACCTAGCGACAAGCCTGAACGATCTAGCTGACCATCTTTTACGTGGCTATCAATAAGGGAAATGACGAGTTTCTCAATTTCTTGCTCGGTTTCTGGTTGGACTGCGGTTGAAGCTGCCTCAACGGTGTCTGCAAGCAAAACGATACCGGTTTCCTTTGAGCGCGGCCGGGGCCCAACGTACCTGAACAGGTTGATGTCAACGGTGTCTGCGTGTTCGCCCGCCATTTGTCTGGCTTTTTCATAGAAAAATTTAACTACGCCACGGCCGTGGTGTTCCGCAATGAAGTTCTGAATCTGAAGGGGTAAGCGGGCTTTTCTGGCTTTCTCTAAGCCATCAGTGACATGGCCCAGAACGATTTCCGCACTTGTGTAGGGTGACATTGAGTCATGTGGATTGCGGCCGGCCTGATTCTCTGAAAAGAACTGCGGACGATCCATCTTGCCAATATCATGATAGAAAGAACCCACACGTACAAGCGTGCCGTTGGCTCCAATGCGCTCGGCCGCTTGCTCTGCAAGGTTGGCCACCATAATGCTGTGATGATAAGTTCCGGGAGCTTTGCGCAGTAGTTCCTGCAAAAGAGGATGATCCAAACGGGAAAGGTCCTGTAATTGAACAACGGTGATAATGCCAAACAGCCCCACAATAAAGAAACTCGCAATTGTCACAATCGGGGAGATAAACAATCCGTTGATGATGCCAAAAAACAGATCAAGCCCAACATCTTGGAGAATAACTGTTTGGGAAAGATTGAAGAGCATGGTTACTGCCAAATTCCCCACTACGCCAAAGGCACCTGCCCTGAAGTAAGAGCCAAAACGATGGCGGTCGCGCAGGGTCATAGCGGTAATGACCGCGCCAAACCCGGTGAGGACAGCTGGCTCAAGCGTTTGACCTGCCATGAAACCCACCAGCATCGACATAATAAAGACGACCATAATGCTGATCTGAGTATTCAGAATAACGACTAGCAGCATAGCTAGCCCAGCCATTGGGAAGAGGTAGAGTAGATTATAGAAAAGGGCTAAACGGGCTCCGGCCGTAAACGCCAGCATTAGGAACAAAAGAATTAGCAGATGCCTAGTCGGATACTGACTGCGGTCCATAAAGCGCCACCAATAGATCATCAAAATTAGGGCAGAGATAGTGGCGATCAAAAAGGCTGATCCGATACGATACCAGTCGGTGCCTTCTTGCTGCAGGATACCCAGTCTTTCTAGCGTTTCGATGTGTTCTTCTGTGACGATGCTGCCGACTGTGATGACCGTTTGGCCTTCTGTAATCACCTGCTGGACCGGCTCAACCGTGCTGGCGGCCTCTTCCCGCGAGACGGCTGTGGCTTCCTCATCAAAAAATTGATTGGCTACAATGAACTGTGGGGCCAGCTCTGAAACGATCTGCTCTTGATCCTGACTTAGATTGAAGCTGATTTGTGAGCGTGTGTCCCGCTCGGCGGCCGGAAGCTGCTCTGGTCGGATGGCGCGGAGCATAACTGATGAAATGAGTGAAAGAGTCTCACTTTGGGCTTCTGCAAAATCATCAGGAGACATGTTGATTAGCAGCTCTGCTGTTTCGGGCGTGACCTCTAGGTTGTTGATCGATTGGAGGTACTCAAGCTTGGTTTCATCAGAGGTGAGTGAGTCAACCCGTACAACTACAACAAAGCGGAAGACTTCCCGTGCTCGATTTGACTGTTCACGACCAATACCCCGATCTAGAGGGGTATATTCGTAAATACTAGAGACGATACGATCCTGCTCGGCCGCTGTTAAAACATCGCTTACATAGGTTAAAGATCGGGGAGCGGTCACGGTGCGTGGCGAACGGTCACCAACAGACAAATTAATCTGGTCGCGTCGATTAAAGCTAGTTCCCATGATGACGGTTAATCCAATGGATAACGCCAAAAAGAAAACCAGCAGGCCCATTTGTTTAAGTATGCGGGTTAGCGGTTTAACCCTGTCTTCCACATCAAAAGCGTTTGCGCTCATAGATAATGCAAAACCCATTTGCCATTCATCATCAAATCATCAAATGAATTTTGCAATTGAATAGGTTCAAGCTATATCGCGAATTAATTCAACAGTTCGCGCACGACTTGATTGACAAGTTTTCCATCGGCTTGCCCGGCCGCTTTAATTTTGCCCATGAGTTTGCCCATGACCGCTCCCATCATTTTGGGATTGTCTGCGCCAACTTCGGCAATGACTTCACGGGCTAACACTTCAATCTCTTCACGCCCCATCATCTGCGGCAGGTATTTTTCGATAACCGCAAGCTCTGCTTTTTCGGGGTCGGCCAAATCATTCCGATTCGCTTTCTCATATTCGCTAATGCTTTCGCGCCGCTGTTTAGCCTGCTTCATGATGATCGCTTGCGTTGCGGCTTCATCTAGGTCTTTACCACCGTCTACCTCGGCTTGTTTTAGAGCCGCCAACAGCAGCCGCAGAGTATCACGGGTCTGGTTGTCTTTGTCTCGCATGGCCTGCTTCATATCGGCCGTGATTTCTTCCTTAATTCCCATATTTTTATCCTATCTAATCAGAAATAAGACTTCATTCTACCAGAAAGCACGCTATTTTGGACCCACCCAAACGGCTAACCGGAGTACTGTTTGAAATCTGGATGGGCCAGATAAGCTAATTTGGAGCATAAATCAGCAGATTGAAAGAGTAAGATCAAGACAATTTTGACGGGGGGTGAGCTGTCTTTGATTACCCTCTTTTTGCTGTTCCAACTCTACTTTGTTGCAGAAGAAAATGTGATAGAAAAAAGGATTGCTGTTCAATCTGCAGTCTCATTTTGTCATCAAACTATGACTCTGCTGAAAAAAGACCTGACAGGTTTCTATGACCGTTGTTTCCTGCGCTGAGAGGCAGATTTTTAAACCTGTCAGGTCTCGAAAACACCTTTTTTCAGTGGACTCATCAAACTATATAACGATAGATTCCGCTCCTTGCCATCCTCTAGGAACTGGTAGGTGATGTTCAAACCTGCTTCCGCTGCCAATTCGGCTGTTTGAGCTTTATCAACCATGCAGCAGTAACGATACCCTAAACCACCTCGGCGCCATGTTAACAGGTAATCACCTGCCTCAACATCATCTGGAGCCAAGCCGATGGTGTCCCAATCAACAATTTTGCGCCGCTGCCGCTCACTGCTTAAAAATTGCCAAGTTGATGTCATTAGCATACCGTTTTCATTTAAATGGGTTGCTAATTCTTGAATGATGGCAAGCCGTCTTTCCTTCTGTGGAATGTGATGCAGTACGGCGTGAATGGTTATTAAGTCGTAGGTGGCAAAGCTGTCTAAAAAACCTGAATTGCGTAAATCACCCTGATGAAAGCTGACCGGCTCTGGCAGACTGCCAAAATTTTCTGCCGCTTGATCAAGCAAGCCACTGCTGAAATCGATGCCGGTGTAAGATTTTAATCGGCCGTTTTGCGACATGAATTCTGAAAACCGACCGTTACCGCATCCCACGTCCAGTACGTCTAGCTGCCCGGCCGGAAAGTAGGGAAGCGCTTCGACAAATCCGTACATAGGCATGTTGCGGCTCCTGTCCCACTGAGCTGCAAACTGATCATAGAAAATTTGGTTGAGGTCGAGCAGCCGGTGAGCCGTGCTGTCATTCATGCTGCTCGATCCTCTTGCCTTGGTGTGTACGCTGTCTCTTTCTCACTGTGTCGGATGCGGTAGCCATTTGTTACAAACCAATCTCGACCGTCTGCCGAACGCACCCAAACGGCCGGATGCTGATGTTTGATGATGGTTCCTTCAATCCAAAGGTCGATCCTACCGAAGTAAATCTCGACGGTGTCACCAAGTTGAAATCTCTCTACTAATTTTTTGCGCGCCATGATTCTAATTTGATCGATATTTGTTCAGCAATATCAAATTAGTCTTCCAAAACGTAGTGCGTGTCATATAGAGCTCAGATTTGCGCAATACGCACCTCGACAAAGTAGCCAATAAGAAACCTGCAGAATAAATAACGGTGATTTTAGTTTTGAGTCTGATTTTCCTGTTGCCAATTAACCGTTCGAATGACAGAAACAGCGTTGATTTGGAAAAATTTGAATCTGTTGACAAAAGAGACCAAATTTAGACAAGCCGATGAAAATTTGGACAAATGCTAGACAGACTGATGTTTCTGACACAATTTTTATTTTAGCATTATTTATAGATAAAGAGCTCATTTTGCAAGAAAAGATTTTTTTGAATTGCAGCTTGCTTCGCATAATGGTAGGCCCCAGCCCAAAAAATGGTCGAGACCATAAATTAGCGAGGTCTTAACCTGCGTTAATTTTATTTTTAACATATGCGCAGCGTGTGGTTGATTTCTGTGCAAAACCTTGATTAATCATGGGTAAATTTTGGATTAACTGTCACATTGGATTTTGCTGGAACCGCTTTGCTATAACCTTGTAGTTCTGTGCACGCCTGCATGCTCTACAGAACGAAATGATTTCCATCTTTCACAAACAAATTTAAGGACAAGAAGATGAAACTTAAATCAAGATTTATGTTGTTTGCGCTTAGCGCATTGGTGATGTTATTCATCACCGCCTGTCAACCGCAGGTTGTTACTGAAACGGTTGAGGTAGAAGTAGAAGTTACCCGTGAGGTTGAGGTAGTTGAGGAAGTTGAAGTTGTTCGGGAAGTCGAAGTACCGGCCGAGAGCAATATTGTTAACGTTTACTCATCACGTCACTACGGTGATCTAGAAGCGCCATTCGTTGCTTTCACTGAAGCGACCGGTATCGAAGTTCGTGTATCGGCCGGTAGCCCACGTGACTTGTTGAACCGTCTGCGTGCTGACATCGCTCGCGGCGATCGCAGTGTGGCTGATGTATTCCTAGCGATTGACGCTGGCGTACTTTCATTGGCGGCCGAAGAAGGATTGCTCCAACCGCATGGTTCAGACGCAATCACCTCTAGCATTGCACCTGAATTCCAAGATCCAGACGGAAACTGGGCTGGTCTAAGCATCCGTGCTCGTACCTTGGTCTATAACCCAGCCAACACGACTGAAGAAGAAGTAGCAGCAATCAACCAGTACGCTGACCTTGCTAACCCAGAATTGGCAGGCCGCTTGTGTATGCGTCCAGCTAGCCACATCTACACTGTTTCACTTTTCAGCAGCTTGATCAATGAGTGGGGTATTGAGACCGCCACCGCAGCGACTGAAGGAATTGCGAACAATGTAACCCGCTACATCAACAGTGACACCGGTCAGATCCGCGCAGTTGCTGCTGGCGAGTGTGACTTTGCGATTGTTAATCACTACTACATGGGCCGTTTGGCACAGGGTGATGCAGATGCGAAAGCAACATTTGACGCGGTACAACTCAAGTGGATGAACCAAGAAAAAGACGGTGTATTCTTCAACGTTAACGGTGCTGGCGTCGTCAAAAACGCAGAGAACTTTGACAACGCTGTAGCATTCATCGAGTTCTTGGCTGCTACTGAAAACCAATGCGGTTCTCCAACTTGCTTCCCAGGCAGCAATAACGAGTTCCCAACCAACCCAAGCGCTGAGCCTAACGAAGTTATCGCTGGCTTTGGTGATTTCCAATACAACACCGCTTACGGTTTGTCACAATACGGCTCACTTCAAGAAGAGTCTGTAGCGATGCTTGAAGCTGCTGGATACGGCTTTGCTGAGGCAGTTGTTGGTGAAGAATCATCAATGATGATGGATGGTAGCAACGTTGTTAACGTTTACTCATCACGTCACTACGGTGACTTGGAAGCGCCATTTGTGGCCTTCACCGAAGCGACTGGCATTGAAGTACGTGTTTCTGCTGGTAGCCCACGTGACCTGCTAAACCGTCTACGGGCTGACATCGCTCGTGGTGATCGCAGTGTGGCTGACGTATTCTTGGCGATTGACGCTGGTGTACTCTCACTGGCGGCCGAAGAAGGGTTGCTCCAACCACACGGTTCTGACGCGATTACTTCAAACATTGCCCCAGAATTCCAAGATCCAGATGGAAACTGGGCTGGCTTGAGCATCCGTGCTCGCACCTTGGTGTACAACCCAGCCAACACGACTGAAGAAGAAGTAGCCGCGATTAACGATTATGCAGACCTTGCTAACCCAGCATTGGCTGGTCGGTTGTGCATGCGCCCAGCTAGCCATATCTACACCGTTTCACTCTTCAGCAGCTTGATCAACGAGTGGGGTCTTGAGACCGCTACCGCAGCTACTGAAGGTATCGCGAACAACGTTGTTCGTTACATCAACAGTGACACCGGCCAGATCCGCGCAGTTGCTGCTGGTGAGTGTGACTTTGCTATCGTTAACCACTACTACATGGGCCGCTTGGCTCAAGGTGATGATGCGGCTCAAGAGACATTCAACGCTGTACAACTGAAGTGGATGAACCAAGGTAAAGATGGTGTATTCTTCAACGTTAACGGTGCTGGCGTCGTCAAAAACGCAGAGAACTTCGACAATGCTGTAGCATTCATCGAGTTCTTGGCCGCAACTGAAAACCAAGGATGGTCACGACGATCACGCGGGCGCTCGAGGTGCTTGCGTCGCTGTCGGGTC
>JBCCSO010000102.1:0-11217 GCA_039199965.1 Chloroflexota bacterium
ACTTTAACAGAAATAATGTCCGCGTTGTAGGCTACGCCACCTAGGTTAGAATTCCCGATAATACTTGCCATCATGGTTCCATGGCCGTTCGTGTCCCCACGCTCTAGATAACGCTGCTCTTCCTCTTTTGAGTTGCCAACGAAGCTAACTGAAGCGGCAAGATCTTTGCCCAATGCACCGGGTTCGACACCTGTATCTAGAACCGCAATACCGATCCCCTTTCCTGTTAATCCGGCCGAATGCGCTTCATCAATGGCAGCCGCTTCTAAGTGCCCATTCGCTTGATTCTTTAAAGTTTGGATAGGTAGCTCAACCACATAAACCTCATCGATTTTCAAGAAATTCTTGTCAAATTCATGATCCGTTGGAGCATAGACTGAGAAACTCAAACTTGATTTTTGAGTCTCCAAAGGCACCTGAACAATCCAAAAAACAACTGGATCAATATATCGATGGATTTTTTCAGTCTTTGTGTTGATTACTCCGTTTCCATCTTGAAATGAGATAAACATCTGGGCACCAGGACCATTATGCTTAATATCCACGTGTGCTTCAACCAAATATGTTTTTCCGGGGGTCAAATCTAGATCTTGTGAGACTAAGGCTTCTTTACCGCGAGCAACTTGGATCTTCAACTCATTCCCATTCGATCCATTATCATTGATTTGTACTTTTCGTGGCTCTCCAGAAACCGTCCAATTTTCTTTGCTGTCCAATGATCCATTTTTAACAAGGTTCGGTAAATTACCTGAAGCGAGCAGGTTTGAGTTTGTCAAAATAGGATTGGCCCAAATACCATAGCGGCATGCAGCTCTGCTTGGCCCTTTATAAATAGTTTTTAGCATAAGCTCCTTAGCGTTGTTCAGCAAAATGTTAATTTTTTGAATATCTTGAACAGATGACGAAGCACTATTTCTGTACTCAACATCTTGAGCCGATGAAAATGGATTACTCCTATACTGTTCTAGACCATCAACCAAAACAATGAATTCAAGTGAACCACAGTTTTCATCTGTGTCGGACACTCGATTTTTGTTTAATGCTACAGACACTTGAAAATTATCGAAATCCCTATCTATTTTTGTTAGGTCATAAGCGATCCACTGCGACTTACGCACAAAAATTCCATTTCTAGCCGTTTTTGTCCCATACTGAATCTCGTTGTCGGCTGCATTATGTTTAGGGATGATTGACAGATTGCTAGACTTTGAATAATACTCATCGCTTAAACTAGTAAGATCAAGTTCGGCCGAACCGAACTCTTCAGCACTGGCAGATCTCACCCCTTCATCCAAGATTACTTTTTCAACTCCATGAATACGTGATAGTGTATGTACTGCTTCAAGATCAAACTCAATAGATAAACTATCGATAATTTCGATGTCTGAAAGAACTTGCCCTCCTAACGCTTCAACATGAGCCACAACTTCTCGCTTTGAAGTAGGATCTATTTGAACTAAAAATATTTGCTCATTCTGAAGCGGTGAAGAAACTGAAGGCTGGCTTATCAAAAATGCTATCAATACAATTGAGCATGAGCACAAGATTAAAAGTAAAGGTGACTTGTGTGTGTGATGCATAGTTTTACCCTTTGGTGACCAATTCTACTTTGCAATTTTAAAGGGTTGGGCTTAATGAAGATCTGTCATTTTTAAAAACCACGGGGGCAAAAAGTACTAGTCGCTTTAGTAGGCTACAAAGGATATTCGTCACTCAATTTCATTTTGAGTTTTGACAACAATTAAGGCAGATTTGAGATTAATTGGAGTAGGGAGAGTGATAAGCCGGATCAGCGCTTTTCTCTTGCAATGCTACTTTCGTTGGTACTGCGGGCAATGAAACCTTAAAGCTCGTTCCTACGTTTAAGATACTCGACACCTCAATTTCACCCCCGTGAGCTTCTACAAGCGCTTTTGTAATTGCCAAGCCCAATCCTGTGCCCGGAGCAAGCTTTCTATGCTGTTCAACTCGCTTAAAGCGATCAAAGATAAATGGTAAATCTTCTGGCGAAATACCATACCCGGTATCCTGAATCTGAATGGCAATCCTATCATTTTCCTCTGATGCGAAGATTAAAACTTCTCCATTCTCCGTTGTATATTTGATGGCATTAGATAGGATGTTTTGGAATATCCGTAAAATTTTACCTTTTTCGGCCGAAACCAATGACCGAAGCCCGGTTAAATTGGTTGAAATTGAAATATTTTTTGATTCTGCCTGAGGCGTGAGTGAAGTAATAAGCGATTCAATGATTGGGGTAAGATGAATATTTTCGGCAACTACTGGAATCTCTCCATCAACTTGAAGCTTTTCTAAATCTAGAATGTTCTCAACAATATCTGAAAGATTTTTTTGACAGTCAAAAATCGCCTGTGCAATCTTGGGTTTCTTCGCCAAGGTCTCCGGCCTCTTGATCAACATAGATGAATATAAATTGATCGTTGTCAGCGGCGTTTTCATATCGTGGGTCAATACCGCCAAGAAGTGATCTTTCTCCTTCATTAGATCTTTTAAGGACTGCGTCCGTTCTTCAATGATCGACTCAAGATTGTTCATATGTTCTCCCATTTTTTCAACATATAGTCTGAAAGCAAATGCACACAGCAAGATCGGCAAGAAAAAAGCGATGATGCCGATTAAGTCATTAGATCTGATCGCATAATCTAAAATCAATCCTCCAATCCACATGACAAATAAATCAAGTATAGTGGCCCAAGCATCATCCTTTATCATCTCAAAAATAGAAATTTCTGTTTGATGTTTTAACGAAATGACCGTACTAACTAAAATTGTGTTAACTAACGAATAGAGGGTAGCGGCAATTAGCCATGGAGCGAAAAACAGCAAGACCGAATCGTTAATGAGCCAATCACCAAAAAAGATCAAAGCACTACCTGCAATTGCTATGGCTATGAGGTGCATAGCCACATTGAAAAATAAGATCGAAATTGACCAATTGGTACCCTTTCCTGGCCTGATGAGGTTAATACTTACTGTAGCTGCGAGAACAACAAGCATTGCGCCTCCGATGCCCAATGTTGGCACCGTCGCTAAACTAATCGCCGTCCCAACTTCATAAGCGATTGCTCCTCCCGAACTTCTTGTGATACTGGCTGAAATGTAGGACGCACCAATTGCTAGAAGAATAAGTAAAATCAGAATGATTGATTGGTCAACTTGAAAATCTGACGAAATCCCCCACAAAAATGCAGATACCCCCATTATGAGAATTAAGCTAAAAAAAGTACGGTAAGCGGATATAGGTTTCTTGTTCATTCTTAAATTAATCCTATCTACCTGACAAAATTAAGAAAAGTATGGGATGTCAGGTAAATTATCTTATGTTCATTCATCAAGTACCTTTCAGAGTTATCGTATCTGTTGCGATAAGTACTTTGTCACGCCGGCTAGCAGGACCAACCAAGGCTCTAAATCCTCGCTGAATAATTGATGAGCCAAAAACTACTTTCAAAACATAAATGGAATCAAAGGTAAAGATTAGACGTGATAGTCTCTGAATATACTTGAGATAAATTTTTTCCAAGTCAGCATCATTCGCTCTGAAACCGCCAAATACTTCCTCAATTCAACTTTTCTTATATTTCTTCTTCGTATCACGAGAGGATGCTGGATTGGTGGCAACTATCCGTATTTACTCTTCTTTTTTCATGCTAGTAAAGCACACATTAACTGGAGACTGACATTTATGAGTAAGACGAACACTTGGAAATTAAAGCGTTTGACCTTTCTTAATATCAATTTATTTGAGCTTCTTCCAAACATCTGACACATTTTTTTTAGATAGATAGTTACGCTTCTATCTTAATACAAATAATCATTTCCAATGATTAAGAATCGGTTGCAAACGGCAAGATTCATAATCATGAGAGAGAAAACGAATGTGTATGGAAGAATGAGACAATCAGCATAGCTTAATGATGCCATTTGCTGACGAGTGTTGGTTCATTTTAAGGTAATGGATAAATGACGTGACATTGTTTCAGTGGACATAAGAATTAATTAGAAAAAGATGCACAATTGATGGTTGAAATTTCCCTGCCGGACAGTACCTACCAAAAGGGTCTAAATTTCTAACGAAATAGTGTCAGACATGGCAAACTTATTATTTTTTGTCTCCAAACAAAAAGAGGTTTCCATGTCTGACAAGTCAAAAGTTTACTTCAAAATATGGCGGACACTCAAAGGAATGATGTCCCATGTCGATGCAAAGCATATTATTGTTTTAACCCTGATGATTACGGGTATTGCCTTGAGCAAAAAAGCACAACTGAGCGAAATGAGTTGTCACGTGGCTCACCAAGCAAAGCCTGAAAGTATCGTCAAACGATTTCATCGCTTTATCAAGAATGATCGAGTTGATGTTCAAATATACTATCTGCTGTTTGTTCATCTGATTTTAAATCATCTTTCTACTTCAAGACTGTGCTTGGCCACAGATGCAAGCCTAGTTGGGCGTGGGTGCATGGTTTTGATGGTATCTGTCATTTACAAAAACAAGGCCCACCCTTTGGTATGGTTGGTATACAAAGGGAAAAAAAGACACACAACTGCAGAACGCCATATTGAAGCATTGTAAATGGTTTACCCTTTGATTCCATCAGATGCCAATGTTGTCTTACTAGGAGGTGATGCAGAATATGACACAGTCGACATGCTCAATTGGGTCCAAGATCATACCCATTGGCATTATGTTATTCGCATCGGTCCGCGGAATAAGTTGAACAAAGATTTTCATCAATACACCAAACGGAGACCATTCCAAACCGTGTGCTGGCTAGCGGATTCACTCTTGCGAATGGGGTGATGCAATTCATAATGGAGCCATGACTACTGAAAATGATAACTATTCCGTTGAAGTCTATCAGCTCCGCTTTTGGTTTGTCGGAGTTCAGCCCATCGTTTTTCGTCGCATTCTTATTCGATCATATCAAACGTTAAAAGATCTACATTACACCATTCAGATTTGCTGCAGTTGGAGCGATGATTATCTGTACCAATTCAAAATTCATAGGCAAACCTATGGTACACTCTGCTTGCATGGCATTTGCTATACACAATCGGCCCAAACAATGCAGCTATCAGATTTGACCTACCCTGAAAAAAGTGGAGTCTCCAAAAAGTTAAAGTTGCTCAAAAACAAGAAACTTTATGAGCAACAAAAAACGGAAATACTTAGAAGAATTCAAGGCAGAAGCCTTACAACTACTCCGATCTAAAAATTGGTCTGCTAAGAGTATTGAAGAAGAGCTGGGAACCACGAAAGGCTTACTTTCAAAACGGCGTCGGATGGACGAATATGAAAAAGCCGGAACAGGCTATGAGCCAGTTGGTGAGACTCAAGAAGCTAAAATCAAACGATTAGAGCGAGAGGTATCCATCTTGCGCCAAAAGCGATCCTAGCAAAAAACCAGTGCCCAACTTGCTTGATCAGAATTTTGAGGCTGAGGCACCTAATCAAAAATGGACCTCTGACATAACGTATATCCTAACCCGCGAAGGCTGGCTCTACTTGGTTATCATTCTTGATCTGTTCTCTCGCAAAGTGGTTGGCTGGTCGATGAACAAGACGATGACGGCTAAGCTGGTGTGTGATGCCTTTCAAATGGCTGTGGTCCGGCGGCGGCCGGGTTCGGGGCTCATTCACCATTCTGATCGTGGTAGTCAATATACAAGCATCGATTTTCAGAAATTAATCGATGACAGCAAGGCTTTGTCCAGCATGCCAAGAAAGGGGAATTAATTGCCTAGAGTAGCTGCCCTAGGGGTATAACGCGGTTTCAGAAAGCATGTTTGGCACACTCAAAACTGAACTCGTTCCTGAAGACGGATACCCTAGCCAACTCATTGGCAAAACGGACATTTTTCATTATCTTGAAGGGTTCTATAATCTCAAGAGGCTCCACTCGTCATTGGGCTATGTGAGTCCCGATGAATTTGAAGCAAATTACTGAAAAAGTCAATCGGCAACTTTGACTTCTAAATCCCTCCACTAAACTCAGTATGGGTCAATGCGTATCTGCAGCAAAATCTAAGACGATCTAGGTTCATTCACAATCGGCCCGCCAAATGAATCACGATAGGCGATGCCTAGCTCGTGTTTGAGAAAAATCGGGTTGAGTAGATTGCCCTCGGCCGTTAAGTTTAGCAGGGCCACCAGAGTTTCCCCTAAGCCGCTGTGTACTACGATGTCGAATTCAGGGTTCGCCAAATACCAAATGGGATCATCGGCCGGGTCTGAACCAAAAACGACTACTGGCACACTTGCATCCCATCCAATCGCTGCTAGCGCAAGGGCGTGGGCTCTGCTCTTTTTTTCGACTTCAATCGCTACAATATCTGGATGATGTGATATGAGCAGATCCTCAAATTCACTAACCTTTACGCTGCTTAGGGTGACTGACTCATGCCCGTTGGACTGAATGTGCTTATCTGCAACTTCAAAACTATTTTGATCGAAAGATGGTGAAGTTTGAATGATTAAAAGTTTTGGCATTGTGACTTTTGCGTTCTAAAAAATGGTCTTTTTCTCAATTTGAATCCAATCTTATCTTACGGCAATTGTAGAGGCACATTTAATTCATCTTGTGGAAGTGAATGGCTGTATTCAAAAGTTGTACCATTCCAACTGTAAATATCATGCTCACTTCCCAGCCCTAGCTCAAACCAACAAGAGGACCAAGGATTATCTGTAAAGCACTTTTTCTCCGTGAATAACCCGCTTGCTACCACAATTTCATCCTGTCCATCTTTGTCAATGTCCAAAAATTTTACCCCGTAGAGATCACTTCTTGTGACACAGCCTGCAATGTTTGTGTGTTCATTTGCTTGACTGCCGTCCCAGTCAAAAATAATGATTCGTGTATGATGGCAACCGATTTCAGAGAGTTCATTACCATCATTGTCAGCAGGGCTCGCGCCAGAATAAGCCCAAACAACGATTTCTAGATCATTATTTCGATGGATATCCCGCCATTCCACAGTAATAAAATTCTCTTTGCATCCAAAAAGCTCACCAGCTGCATCGCCATTTACATAGAGTTGGCAGACGTCATTTTTGTGCGCAAACTGCCCCATTTTTTCATGGCTGATAGTGGCTAAATTAGAATTGTGCATTGCAGAAACTGAACGGATCGAAGGAATTATTTCTGATTGACCGATAGCTTTCTCTGCCGCATATGTCTCAAATGAATCTCCATTCCAAATCAAAGAAGTCACAGTTGGCGTTAGTATTTTTAGACTCTGGTGAAATTCAAAGAGCTTGTCGATGTCAGCGGATGCAAATGTGCGATAGTCAAAATCACTGTCATATAGTGAGAATCCATGTCGCTCATGACGGATAAGGGTTTCATTATTTGGACCTTTGTCGAAAATGTATGTGGATTCTACTGCGGTCATCCCTCCAATATTTGAATCAAAGGCCGTGTAGCCATCTCCAATTAAACCAACAATTTGACACGACTCTAGTGGTTGAGCGCAGTTGATAACTGTGTTCAGCCACCCGTAACTGTAATAACCCGTTCCAGTACCAACCCCACGAGACTGGAAAATGATTTCTGGGATTTTGTCTCCTGTCCAATCTTCAAATTTTACATTGGAGTTTGATCCAGTTCTGAAACTATCTTTGATTATTATCAGCGGTCGGCCATATTCTTTTCCTTGCCAAAGCATAACCATTAATCTGTTCTCATCTTCTAAAAGCAGGTCTAAATTTCCATTATTATTTAAATCTAGATGAGTGATTTTTGCTAAATCTGAAAAGCCTTCATATTCCCTAAAACTGTCTAATACATAATCTGCCGAGTAAAAATGTTCATCTGGCAAGGAGAGTAAATAGCTGTTTAACTCTTCAATCGTGGGATTTTGTATGGTCAGTGGCTTGTATGTTAGAGGCTGCTGAGTTGGTGTCGAAGTTAAAGTTGGGAGTGGTTTTTGTGTCGGTTGTGGGGTTGAAGTAGGTGTGGGGGTACTGGTTGGCTCTGGTGTTTGAGATGGGGTTGAGGTAGGTGTTTTTGTGGGTAAAAGGGTTGCTGTAAGTAGAGAGGCCACGGTAGATTCAATTCGCTTAGCGATTTCGTTTTGTTGGATGGTTTGATTTTCTGAACAGCCGAGTAGAAATACTAGGGTGATTGTTACAACAGCAATTGCTTTTAATCTTGGTTTCATACTATAAACTCCATTTGTAAAACTACTTTAGCTGACGTGACTTGAATTAGACCTCAACTTGCGAAAAAGATAGGACTGTCTATCGATTTGTATTGAGCAACTGAGAGAATGCACTTTTTACAGGATCAGTGTTCCCTGCATGCAAAAGGTTTGAGGGAATGAAAAAGGGTCGCAGTAATTTGCGACCCAATCGTCAATCGTTAATCCAAAATCGTCAATTACTAGCGTCTGCGTTTCTTCTTTTTAGCACGGGTAGCCTTCTGCGCGGCCGACATCGGCTTTTGAACCTGCTTTTGCTGTTTATTTGCCCGACCATTTTGTTGGGGAGCAGATGCACCTGATTCATAACTTCCCATGTTACATTCACCTTTCATGTAGCAATTTTTATATTTTTTGCCATTGCCACACGGACAAGGGTCATTCCGGCCGACAATTAGCGCATCCTTACGAACTTCCCGCTTCTTACCAACCTTGACCTCCTGCAGACCCGCTCGGGTTAGCGCTTCTTGGCGCTCTTGCTCCGCTTTCTCACGGCGCATGTACTCTTCGTGCCGCTGAATCTGAATAAAGAACTTGCTGGCAATTTCTCGCTGGATGTTGGTGAGCATGTCGTCAAACATTTCATAAGAGCGCATTTTGTACGCGATCTTAGGGTCTTTTTGTCGTCCAGCTGACTCTAAACCGATCTCGCGGCGCAGGTCATCAGCGGCCGAAAGATAATCTCGCCACTCGCGGTCGATAGCGCCTAACATCATCATCCGCTGGAAGTTTGTGTAGCTCTCTTCCCCGATCCGCTGCTTCCAGTTGGTCCGCTCTTTGTTGACGTATTGCCCGAGCGCCTCAATTAATGCTTCACTGTCTAGCGCAGACAAACAGTTAATAAGCAGATTCTGCATCGCTTCACGGACGGAAACGCGGAATTTGATTTGATTCGCTTTGAGCAGTTCGATGTTTCCTTTTTGAGTTGGGAATTGACTAAACGCTGCTGAGATTTCTTGCTCCGCTTCGCTCCAAAGACTGGTTTTGTCACTTTCGTCGACGTAATCAGCCAAGAAGTTGTCAAAGACTGACCGCACATTGGCCATGAAACGCACCTGTGCATTTTGCTTGGCCTGAATGTGATTGGTTTTCTTCTGCGCAATCAATCCGTCCAAACGAGGGATTGCTGGAAGCAAAGGAATAAAGCGGCTCATTTCTTGCAGCATTTGGTATAGATTGCGCCCTTCTTCCAAGTTTTCATGGGCCAGAGCCATCAGCTCGCTACTCACTTCATCAGGCGTCCAGTCTGCCATCTCAACTTGGTCAAGCTTACGCACCGGTAGATAGGCCTGCATTCGGCTAAACAATCCTTTGAGGTTCACCACTTCAGTGGCTTCGGCCGAAAAGTCATCAACCGCCCGGTCCACTTCGCTGCCGATAAAGCCGATGTAGTTGTCGATATAGTTGCCAACCAGCTCGTCGATGATGAGCTCAAAAGCATCATCCAGCCGGGTGTCCATGTCGTCTATGCCGGTCAGAATCTCACGTCGGCCGTCATAGATCGTTTCACGCTGGCGCGCCATCACATCGTCATACTCAAGTACATTTTTGCGGATATCAAAGTTGTACCCTTCAATGCGCTCTTGAGAACTGGCGATGATCCGGTCAAGCATGCGGCTTTCAATCGGAATGTCGCTGTCGGTGTAGCTGCTCATGAACGATTTTAAGCGCTCACCACCAAAGCGGCGCATCAGTTCATCCTCAAGCGAGAGGAAGAAACGGCTGCTGCCAGGGTCACCCTGACGGGCTGCACGACCGCGAAGCTGGTTGTCGATCCGGCGGGATTCATGTCGTTCTGAACCGACTACGTGCAAACCGCCTAAATCCCATACCTCGTCGCGGGCAGTTTCGGCCGTTGACATGATGTCTTGGATGTCTGTGATGAGTTTGTAGGGGAGTGCCGGGACTTCATTGATAACCTTTTCTGCTTCGGCTACTTCATCTTCTAAAACGGCACGAACCACGGCCGCGCGTGCTTTGTAGTGATAGTCAAAGACTTGGTCAGCCAGAAAATCCGCCATTTTGCGATCATCTTTCAGAGCGACTTGATAACGGCCGTGTAGGTCAGTTTCACGAACCGCCTCATCAACTAAAATTGTGTCGATGTCCCGTTCTTTTAAATATTCCCGTGCGTCATCCCGTCTACCTACTTGGATCATGCCCAAAATTTTGCGGGATGTTTCAAAATCAAGCCCTTTTTCTTCTTGGAAAATACGGGCTAAATATCCAACTACCTGTGATTCAGCAATCTCTTCGGCTGCTTTGTCGAATTCCGCCTTAGCAGCGATGAAAGAATCAACCAATTCAGGATCAAGCTTCGACGATTTGCCAGCGTAATCTCTGGCTTTGTCTGCCCCCTCAGAGGCAAATTTTTGCGCCAGTGCGGTGAGCTGTTCGCGGGTGAACAAGACATCTTCAACCATAGCGGCAGCCAATCCCTCTGGATTTCCGCCGAGTAAAATGTCTGTGCCACGTCCCGCCATGTTGGTTGAAATGGTGACGCCACCTCTGCGACCGGCTTGAGCCACCGTTAGCGCCTCTGACTGATGCATTTTGGCGTTTAACACGTTGTGAGGCACTTTTTCAGTTTTGAGCATCTGGTGAATTTTCTCAGAGTGCTCAACCGATGTGGTGCCCACCAGCACGGGGCGGCCGGTTTGATGGACCCGTTTTACCTCTTCGATGATGGCTTGATCTTTATAATCTTCCGTAGCAAAGACTTGGTCGGGGAAGTCGATACGCTTGAAGAAAGCCGGTTTGTTTTCCCCCGGACGGAAGAAACTCAACGCCTCTGTCCCTTCAACGTTCTCCCGTTTGGTTTCCATCCCTAAATCAGAATAATCAACCATGTATGTCACATTTGTCGGTAGGGGAGTCACCTCAACATTGTAGATTTGCTGGAACTCTTCCGCGTCCGTCATGGCGGTACCGGTCATCCCCGCAATTTTTTCGTAGAGGCGGAAATAGTTCTGGATCGTGATCGTTGCGACTGTC
>JBCCSO010000103.1:0-11208 GCA_039199965.1 Chloroflexota bacterium
ATCATGTACTGCGGCATTTGATTGAGCAGATATTTTCGCCAATTTTGAATTGAATAGGTTTGGTCAGCCACAAGTAAGAATGCGGTGATGGAAAGCTGTCCTAACTTGTTATGACTCGCTTCTATAACTGCGTCTTTCACTTGAGCCTGTTTTCGCAGCACTTTTGCAATGTTATCTAGATCTAAGCGCCGACCGTACACTTTGATGCGTTTGTCTTTTCTACCTAGATATTCAAGTTTACCGTCGGCCGTGATGCGGCCGTAGTCGCCCGTTCTAAATAGCTTGCTTCTTGAATTTGTTTTAGAAGATAGCTTGTCTTTAGCAAAGAAATTGCCGGTAAAACTGTTGTTGTTGTGATAACCAGACTCTGTTCCTAAGCTAGATACTAAGATTTGGCCAACCCCGCCGGGCTTGACTTGGAAACCATCCTCATCCAGCAAAAAGATGCGAGTATTGTTGATAGGGGTACCCAAAATAAAGCTCCCCTTGTTTTTTCCTAAATCTGCTAAGTCTTGATATGCGGTTACGCCACCGCTTTCGGTTACGTTATACAGCCCAATAACGGTTTTGTCTACGGCAGAGTGCAAAAATAAATCTAGAATTTCTTGATGAATTTGTTCTCCACGCAAAAACCACGTCTTTAATAAAGGCAACCGCTTGCTTAAATCTGGGTAGATTTGAAGCATTAGACCAAGCATGGTTGGAGACAGCTGGATACGCTGTGCTCGAATATCGTTCAAATACTCCACAAGTGCAGGGGGATCAACCAGAATCTTCTGCCCAATAAAGACATTTGGTATTCCCTTTAGCAACGGCCCCCAGAACTCATACATAAATTCCGTGCGGTACGGTCGGGACGAGAGACAGCATATTTCTGTATTGGTGTAAGGGTAATTCTGCCAGAACCAGTTAAGCTCATTTAAAATTGTCTTAGAGTTGAAGGGGGTGCCCACGGGTGCCATTGGGCTAGATGTGTAAAGAATGCAGGCTGATGTTGATGGAGAAGCTAGATTCAGATTTTCTGTTTCCATCTCTGCCATACCACCTTTCTCAATATCAAGTTGGACAACTTTGACCAAGTTATCGTCTAAGATTGAAAAGTCTTTTGAAATGTCACTTAAGGTAATGACCGCCTGTATGCTCGCGTTATGCACAATGTATTGCAATCTGCGATTGGTTTCGTTGGGTGATAGGGGGATATATGTGCCACCTGCCTTTAGAACTGCAAGGATTGCAACCACCATATCTAGTGATTTTGGCAGCATAACCCCAATGCACTCACCTTCAGAAATGCCTCTTGTCACAAGGTAGTGAGCAAGTTGGTTGGCCTGGTAGTTCAGCTCACCAAAAGATAGAAACTGCTCTTCAAACACAATTGCTGGATGATCTTGATTGCGCTGGGCAACCTCCTCAAATAATTTGTTGAGCGGTTTGTTTGCTGAAAACTTTTTGTTGGTGCTGTTGAACTGGCTCAGTATCTGGTCCGATTTGTTTTTGCTTAAGTCATGCTCTGCATAGTGCATTGACTCATTAAACGTTTTGTAAAAGGGTAAGTTGCCAAGCTTCTTTGGAGAAGGCTCTTTGGTTGGCTTGAAGGCAGGCTTTTTTGAAATCTTTGCAGATGAAGAGGCTCCGTTTTTCTGTGCGATTGGACTATTTGGGGCCACTTGCTCAAGCAGCAATGACTGAACTTTTTCAGTTAAAGCCTTATGGCTTTTGATCAGTTCATTGATTAGGTGCTGTTGCTGCTCTAGTTGTGAAAGGAGGGCTTCATTATCAGTTTGAGATAGTTCTACTTTCGATTTCTGCACAGTTTTTAGGTCCTTTCTAGCGGCCGCTGATTGATTGCATGTGATGGAAATTGATCATTTTTGGAATAGCTAATCTGGCCGGATGTGATACACACATGTTAGCGATCATGCGTTGATAATTTTTTGATTGTTTCATGCATGGGAAATGATCTTTTGTGTGGGGTGACTCGGTAAAAAATATTATGATATTTTTGAACCCAGTACTAAAGATACACGAATACTTGCAAGAGACTGTGTAATTCACTAAAAATTCTAGATGAATTTTCCGAAAAAATAAGACACTTGAGTCCTATTTGGTTCATGGCGTTTAAGGAAGCCTCTAGCTAAATCAGCGTAGCCGGCCAGAATCTTTTGCACTTTGCGCAATACCTGACAGTTCATCTTCGCCCACCTGTCCCCACCACCAAACATAAGCATCTACCTCTTGTTGAATCTCTGGCAGGTCTTCTAGGACTAAAAGCCCCTCTTCTATTTGACCCGACCAGAGTAATGCATAGCCATAGTTCTTTTTAATACCACTGTGAGCGGGCTGTAGCTCCATAGCTTTGGACAATTGAGTCTTAGCCTCATCAAACTCCCTAGATTCCATATGGATTAGACCCAGCCGGTAATACGATGTTGTGTCCAAAGAATTAATTTCAATTGCGCGTTCAAAGTCTGGTGCGATCATTTCTAATGGGGCTGCGTGTTGCCCTTTGCTCCATTCATTGGTTGGCCAATCAGCTAGTTGAACTTGAGCCATTTCTATCGCGGCAGAATTGGACAGCCTGCCTGACTGAATGGCCGAAAGCGAAAAAATCCCTGCTATGCCAATTACTAATACGATGACTAGAGAAATGATGCCGCCTTTCCTGATCCCATGCCTAGGTAAAATCAATGCAAATGCCATTCCTGCAGCCATAAAAATGAATGAAGAGCCTGAATCACCGAAGATTGCATCATCAATAAGGCCATGGAGAATGAGCGCGATTAAAGATGCGAGAGTTGCCCCTTTTAGGTGCCATTGTGATCGTTCTAAGGCTCCTGTATTGTTATCCAAAGTAAGCAGATAAACCAAGCTAATCGTATACAGGGCTAAAATGCTGGTAAGTCCTAGAATCCCCAATTCAAGAAGGGTGTCAATGTAAAAATGATGACCGTAGGTAAATCTTAAAAAAGGAATAGACAGAACATATTGTGAGTACTGACCTCCGAAAGAGTCCAATCCGCCCCCAAGTAGCCAGTAGTCTGAGAGCAAATGTCTGTGATTCGCATACAACTGTATGCGGCTTTCTGCGCCGGGAATGCCTGCAAGTATTGTGTTTAGCAACGATGGTGCCTGCCAGTACCCAAAAGCTCCAATGGTCAGCATGCTGCTAAGACCGACCGAAATCCCCCAAACGCCAGATCTGGTCCCGTTTCGCTGCGACTGATATAACAACCACCACGCGCTAAGACCAATAACCAGCGCGGCACCTCCTCCTCTTGAGCCGCTAATGATCAATGCTAAGGTAACTATGCTGCCCACAGCCGGAAAAATCCATTTGAGGATTGAGCTTGTCTCTAAAAAGCCCAGAATAATAAACGGCGTAAAAATGATGATCATTCCTGCCAGACGATTGTTGGTCAGCAGATCTCCACGGGCAATACCTAGCAAGCCAACTGCGAAGAAAACGGCCGCTAAAAAAAGGGCCCCTGTAGAGAAGGACCAAGTGACATGTGTCGTCGATTCTTGGTTGATAGTTGCGGCCAGTAACCCACCGAATAGAACGCCCGTAAACAACACAAGAAATTTTGTATGACCATCGGCCGGTTGATAGGCAGATTGCCATCCCCAAAAAGCCATTCCTAAATATAACGATGCAAAAAGATAGTAAATGAAGTGATGGTGTTTAAATCTCCCCCGGAACCAATTCACAACTAACAGTGCAACCATTAGGCTTATTGTTACAAAAATCAGAACCAAATTTGGCCAGATTGATATCCCCACATTGAGTAAAACGATAATTACCCATGAAAGTGTTCTTAAAAATTGATTTGATTCCATCCGTTAAAGGTTAAGAATAAATACGAAATTAAAAAGTCTACGTAGTTCTTGCTAGTGAAACCCACCGCAATCCGGGTTAGGTTAAAGACTACTGATCTGTAAGAACGGTCAAAATCTACAAAATGATTTTAAGGGCCAATTTAATTAAGCCAAGCTGATTGCACTGAAACTTAACATATTTGAACCACTTGCGTTTCAAATTTGGGTAGAGTGTTGAGGTTAACAACAGAGATGAAACTTAAGTGGTATTGAAACATTCGAATTAAGAATTTGTTTCTGCTACCATGCATGCGTATTTTTTGTCGTTTAGTTAACCTGTGTCAAGAAATCTCCTAGCTCCTATTTAATAGGTTATAACGATTTGCTCCGCATATTCAGTCACAATGCTGCTATTAGATACCACAATTCCATCTTTATTTAAACTGTTAATGCTTCATAGCTACAGCAACCTATGAAAAAACCAGCTATTTTTTTGGATAGAGACGGCGTCATTATGGAAAACTGTGCATCTTATGTCCGGTCTTGGTCTGATGTTGAGTTTTTTGAAGACTCTATTCAAGCACTTTCGGATTACAAGCAGGTACCATATTTGTTTGTTTTGGTTACCAATCAGTCTGTAATTGGTCGTGGCCTTGAAACACTGGAAAAGATTTCGTCGATAAATGATCAAATTGTTGGAGTTGTGAAGGAACGTGGAGGAAGAATAGACGGTGTTTATCTTTGCCCCCACAGTCCGGATGAAAAATGTGACTGTCGCAAACCACAGCCGGGAATGCTCTTGCAGGCGGCAGTGGATCATGACATTAATCTAAGTGAATCAATCATGATTGGCGATGCCTTGACCGATTTGGAAGCTGGTATTCGGGCAGGTGTCAAACAGACCATTTTGCTGAAAACCGGCCGGGGAACGAACCAAATGCAACTCCCTCAATTTTCACGTTATCAAAGTAGCCTAATTTACAACAATCTGGCTGATGCATTTAAAAATTATTTTCAGTAAAGCGCAGTTTTCGACTTATTGTGAAAACGATAGTGAAAAACTTCACCTTAACCGTCTCGTAACCGCTCGGGAAAGATTAACTGTAAGGTTGCTAAATTAATTTTTGACTGGTGCTGCAGACTGTTATTGCCAGACAGGAAACGCTAAATTTACAAGTTAATCAAGTTAGTAAAATCAACGAACTTAATTTTAAATATTAAGAATTTTTGTTTGCTAACAAATTCCCCTCAAATTCTACTGCCATCTTGCTCTCATAGAGCGACGAAACTTTGCTGCTTTCCAAATCGATTCCGATACTAGAAGTTAGTTCATAACATCAACCGTTTAATGGAAAAAAGTTCTGCCATCAGCCAAATATTCTTGTACATCAGCCGACAGGCTAGCAGCCTTGGTAGGTATGTTTTAGAGCATATAACTTTCATGCTTGTTGGCTGGATACCCACAGTTGTTGGTATAGGCATTCGGAGCTTCGTTTATCGTTTAATTCTAAACATGAATGGCTCTGCTGCGGTTGAGAACAAAGTAAGGCTTCGTTTTGCCAGCAATATTACACTGAACCATGGTGTTTACTTGGATCAAAACACTTATTTACACGCTTGTGACAACGGAATTTCGATAGGGTCGAACTCTATTGTTATGCATGGAGCTGTTTTGCACGTGTACAACTTCAGGGGATTACCCAACTCGCACATCACGATTGGTGAAGATAGCCTGATTGGTGAATATTCAGTTGTTCGAGGTCAAGGCGGTGTTTCTATTGGAGATCGGGTCTTTACCTCCCCATTTTCGCAAATTATCGCGGTCAATCATATTTTCAGCAATCCAAACGTCCCTTTTGTTGATCAAGGGATTACGGCCGAAGGGATCACAATCGAGGATGATGTTTGGATTGGAGCCAGTGCTGTTATCACAGACGGCGTAACTGTTGGAAAGGGATCTGTTGTGGCGGCTGGGGCGGTAGTGACTAAAGATGTTCCACCCCATTCAGTAGTTGCAGGCGTCCCAGCGCGCGTTATCAAGCAAATTGAAGAAGACGCTGAATTTGTTACTGATAAAGAAGTATATTTTTAATTTAGATTATCGTTTTGGGATGGTCACCAATAAGTTGACTAAAAGTTTTCCAAACCGGAGGAATTTATAATGACGACTCTTTCAATCGTGATTCCAGCATACAACGAAGAAGACGGCATCGCTACTATCGCTAATCGCGTATTGGCCGTTAAGCCTGACTTGGCCAAAGTCGGTGTTGATGATTTGGAACTTCTTGTTGTAGATGATGGCTCATCTGACAAAACAGCCGAGATTGCAGACTCAATCGAGGGTGTAACCCTGATTAAGCACAAAACCAATAAAGGGTACGGCGCAGCACTTAAAACCGGTTTTGGCAGTGCAAAAGGTGAATTGGTGGGCTTCCTAGATGCAGATGGCACTTATCCGCCTGAGTATTTTCCGAACTTGTGCACGGCTGCAATGAATGGAAGTGACCTCGTCATTGGATCGCGCATGGCTGGTGCCGATAGTCAAATGCCAACTACACGGCGTATTGGCAACGTTTTCTTCGCGGGGCTGTTAAGCATTCTGACCCGTTCAAAAGTGACAGACAGTGCCAGTGGGATGCGTGTATTCAAGAAAACGATTTTGGAACAAATTTATCCGCTCCCAGATGGGCTGAACTTGACTCCAGTGATGAGCACGCGCGCTATCCATGAAGGGATTCGGATGAAAGAGCTTCCCATCCCTTACAGCGAAAGACTGGGCCGCTCGAAATTGAGTGTTGTGCATGACGGCCGTTTGTTTCTAGAATCAATGGTCTTCACAGCCTTAACTTATAACCCGGTTCGGATTTTGGGCATGATCGGTATGTTCCTCTCATTGATTGCTATTGCAATTTTTGCAGGCATCACGATCGCTCGTCTCAATGGGGTGACAACGCTAGGTAGTGGCGGGGTTACCGCAGTGATGATAGCGCTTGTAACCTTAGTTGCTGGTATCAGCCTTTTCTCTTTAGGAGCAACATTTAATTACCTCACAACTTTGTTTCACAAACGTCAGGTTCGTCAAGGTCTTTTCGGACGCCCTATGTTGAGCGCTCCACTGGAAAGATACTTTGGTTGGCTGGGCCCCATTGCACTGCTTGGAGGTCTGGTTATTGGTGGCGTGAGTGTTTTTATGGTTGGCACACCTGATTGGGATGTTAATCGCTTGTGGCTTTACTTGGTCGTCAGCGCAATGTCTATCTTAATGGGGGTTCAGTTCATTGTTTACTGGGTTTTGCTTAGCGTTTTATCAGAACTTAGTCAGCGAGAAGCCAATATTGAGAATGACCTTCAGGTTGACTAAATAAAATAGTTTCATTGAGAGAATAATCTGGTCGAGTTACATTATTTTGATTAATTGCTAAGTTTTAGTGCCACTTAGCTTGACAGGTGCGGAAATAACAATGAGTGAGAACAAAGAAAAGAAAAGTTTTGATGCGATAAAAGCCAATTTGGGTAATCGTAGAATTCCAAAATTGCGGATGGCGAACTTCCCAAATGCTGATGAAATTATTCAGCAAGGTTTGATGGAAGATGAGCGTGCTGATCACATGGTTGATATCATGCTTGTTAATCCGCCAACACCTGATGGTGAACTGTGGATTCGTACCCAACATCGCGTCGGTCGTAAAACCCGTGAGAACATGGTTTGGCCACAGGTTGAGCTGGCTCAAATGGCCGCTATGCTGCATCCGGCTTATACCATTAAGGTTGTTGACGCCAATGCTGAGCGAATGTCTTGGCCTGATATGGCTGATTTAATCGATGAATACAAGCCACGTTACTACATGACGCAGGTGACAGCCCCTACGTTGGAAAATGATATGTATGGCTGTTTCTTAGCCAAAGCACGCGGTGCCCAAACAATCGGTTTTGGAACACATGTTACTCCAATTCCAAAAGAGACACTGCGTCCTTTTCCTGCTTTGGACTACGTGCTTGTAGGAGAGCCCGACCTTACTATCCGTGACTTACTTGACAACTTGGAAGATAAAGTTGATGAGCGCTCGCCTGAAATGCAGAAAATCTTTGAAAAGCATGATCCACAGTATGAACCCGCGAGACGTGAAGATGGCACACTAGACATGTTCCGTATTAAAGGTCTTGCGTGGCGTCAGCAGGGTGAAATTATGCTTAATTTGACCCGGCCGTTCATTCCAGATTTAGATGACATGCCGATTCCAAAGCATGAAATGCTGCCGCTTACCAGTTATCGTATGCCTCTGATCAAAGGCCCATTTACATTTATTGTGACTAGCCGTGGTTGCCCAGCTGGTTGTACTTATTGCATTAAGCATGTTAGCTATCAGTTTAGTACACGCTTGCGCTCTCCGGAGCTTATCATGGAAGAGCTGTGGGAACTCAAAAACCAAGGTATCAACAATATCCATATGTATGCTGATCTTTTCACCGTTAATCGTGATCAGGTAATGGATCTTTGCCAGCGGATGATAGACGAAAAGATTAACATCAAGTGGACTTGCAATAGCCGCGTTGATTACGTGGACGAAGAAATGCTCCAAATGATGGGTAAAGCTGGTAATTGGCTGATTTCTTGGGGTATTGAGAGTGGTAACGAGCAGATTTTGCGCAAAGCGCGCAAAGGCGCATACCCAGACAAAGCTGCTCGTGCTTTGCAGTGGGCTCGTAATGCTGGTATCAAAAACTGGGGCTACTTCATCATTGGTCTTCCCGGTGAGACAGAAGCGACCATCCGCGATACGATTGATTTTTCGAAGAAATTGCCGCTTGATATTGCCTTGTTCCATGTTGCGGCTCCGTACCCAGGTACACCTTTCTTCTTTGAAGTCGTTAAAAACGGCTGGTTCAGAGCTGGTACTAAGTGGGAACAGGTCGATATGGATAAAGGAACAGTTCTTGACTACCCTGAACTTACGGCCGAGCAGCTGCTTTATTGGCAAAAACGTGCGTTCCGTGAATGGGCGTTTAGACCGGGCCCTATTTTGACATATCTGAAAATGTTGACGACTGACTGGTCAACACTCCGTTCAGCATGGGAAGTTGGTATTTCTCATTTAAGTTGGTCATCAACCGATACTGGTGTCCCACAGTCCCATTAATTTTTTCGAGTATGATAGTTGGCAGTAGGAAAATCGATTGATTTTCCTGCTGTCAGCGTTTTAGTTAAAGTATCCCTCACAACTTAAAGAACTTTTAGTTCTTTCCCCTCAAACCGCTCTTTCCCAAGAGCAACACATCAATCACACCACAGAGGTTGAATTGTTATCAAGAGCTAACTGGAAAATCTATAAAAGAATAAGCTTGCCTGCAATTGCCCTGTTCCTGTCATTTGCCTTTTTTACCTCGCTTAATGCTCAAGAAGAACAGGAAGAAGTTGTTGACCTTGGTTGGAGACAGCCTATTAATCTGTCTCAAACTGGTCTCACCGCAATGCCAGAACTTGTTAATGGAACGGGGGACCAACTGTATGCATTTTGGCAAAACGAATTAGATGGCTACATCGTTTCCATACTTGGTGACAATGGAGAATGGTCTATACCTGAAATTGGTGAGCCCCCGTTTGGCACAAGAGCCTTTGAAGTTGATTTGCCAGTTAATGAGCCCACGCCGCTTTTCGCACCTGAACTTGTAGGGGATGCAGAATTAGGCATTAGCGCATTCTGGTCTAATCGTGATGACCAACTTCGTTACAGCCAATTCATTACCGGCAATGTGACTAGCTTGTCTTCTTGGACACCACCTATCAACCTGTTTAATTTTGTGGTTGATTCAAGTGGGTTAATTGATGATGACCAAAGAATACATGTCGCTTTTGTGGCTAATGGGAATGGCACTACGGTTAGGCCGGGTATTTATCACCGATTTTCCTCGGATAATGGTGTAACTTGGAGTGACCCTTTACGAGTCTACGAATCATCATTTTTTAGACAGGCAACCCCTGATACAAGTGGGTTAAACCTATTTTTGGGTGACTCAGGAACAGTTTATGCTGTTTATGATGATCCGTTTAAAGAGCAAACTTTATTTTCAAAGCTCGCTTTAAGTAACAGTGAGGAGGGAGCAACGGCTGAATGGGGCGAGCCATTTATTATTGATCGCAGGCGTCGATCAGATCGGCCTGTAGCCGAAGGGCCCAACAATATTCAAGCCGTAGAGTTTCAAGATGTGCTTCACACGTTTTGGATTGCAGGACATGGAGACATTGACTGTGCGCTGTATACGCGCAGATCTGAGAGCTTTGGTGAAGAATGGGATTTCGTCCAAAGATTGACAGACGAGCCATCTGATTGTCCACGGTATTACAGACTGCTGAAAGATGGTGATCAGCTTATGCTCTTTACCCGTGGTGAAACCAAAATTGAGATTCGCTTTTGGGAAGAGGAAATGTGGAGCTTGCCGGTTAATCAGCTGAATTTAGTTGAATTTTTAGATCCATTTTCGTTTAGAACTGTTACGTCTGCTTGCCCGTATCAATTGGAATTTAAGGGGAATCGATTATTTGCCTTGGGTTGTGGCTCAGGTAATACGGATGATATTTGGGTATCTAACCGGCCGAAAACCGAGCTCCAAATTCCAATTGACTTAAACAAAGTTTGGCGAGACCCTCTTGCAATTTTTGCGGGCAACAACTTGATTTTTACACCTAGTATGACTCCGGATATTCAAGGCTTTTTGCATTCGGTTTGGACGCAGAATCGACAAGGATATTCATCATCTCCCCAAGTGATAGAGTCAAGCAGTGCCATCTTCTACTCGCGCGGTGATCAAGGTTTATGGTCTACGCCAAGTAAAATTATTGAGGCTGAGGGGACAGCGGAAAATGTTTCTATTGCTTACAAGCGAAACAATGGCAAGCTTTTTGTCCTTTGGCAAGATACGGACAGCCAGCAAATTTTAATCAGTCAGGCATCTTCAACCAGCTCATTTAACCCTCGAGACTGGTCCGAACCAGTTGCAATTCCGGCACCATTTGCCAATCCGTCTTATCCAAGCATTGCTGTGGCTCCTAATGGAATCCTATTTGTTTTGTATGCTGTGCCCTACAACGATTCTAGAGGATTGTATCTGACTTATTCAAGAGATGATGGAGATACGTGGTCTGATCCTGTCTCGATCCTTTCAGAGGTTGATTCTTGGGATTTAATCACTGAGCCACGAGTTGCTTTTCAACCTGGCGGAAATGTTCACATCACTTTTATCAATCAAGTTACCGCTAGCGAGGCTTCCCGCAAAGAGTATTACTATGTTCGGTCCAATGACTCAGCACTTGACTCTGAAGTGACATGGACAGAACCATTGCTTATCCAAAATCGCTTTTTGGAAAGCAATGACATTATTGATCACGACATCGAA
>JBCCSO010000104.1:0-11042 GCA_039199965.1 Chloroflexota bacterium
AAAGCTTCAAACACTACCGTCTACAAATCAAGACGCATACGCCAGCCGCACGTGGATCGTGGGTGCGATTCTGATTGGCACCATAGCGGGAGCCACAGGCAACAGCATGATGGCGGTCGCCCTGCCTGATATCGTGGGCAACTACCAAGTCGGATTGAATTTGGGGGTATGGGTGATTGCTGTCTACTCCCTGTTTGTGGCGGTGTTTATGCCGATTTTCGGCTGGCTAGGAGACCGCTTTGGCTATCGCCGTTTGTACATCGGGGGGCTGCTGTGCCTTGCCTTTTTCTCATGGGCAGCGGCCGTGGCACCCTCTTTTTTCTGGCTGATTGTCTTCCGGATCTTGCAGGGTATTGGCTCAGCCACCCTTTTGCCCTCGATCATGGGGATCATTAGCCAAGTATTTCCCGAGCAAGAGCGGGGACTGGCCCTTGGGTTCTGGGCTATGGTTAACGGAGCGGCTCACGGAACAGGACCAATCATCAGTGGATTCTTGATTCAGACGCTAGGTTGGTCTGCTATCTTCTGGTTCCTTGGGTCAATGGGATTCATCGCAGCCGCGGCCGTCTTTTTGTTAGCTCCGGTTGATGCAAAGGATGGCACCCGTCGATTTGACCTGCTGGGCGCTGTGACCCTGACGCTCGCCATATTGACCCTAATGTTCAACCTGTCACAGGGAAGCACCATCGGGTGGGGTTCATGGCTCAGTCTGGGCCTGTGGGTCGCTTTTGCCGGTTTTTCGATTCTATTTTTCATCACGGAAAGCCGGGTGGCTGAACCGTTTGTCGATTTAAACATTTTCCGCAACAAGCAGTATACGGCCGTTACCCTGATCGCAGGCGCTCAATTTTTTACGCTGCTGGGCGTTCCCATTCTTGTCGCCCTCTACCTCATTGATTTTCGCGGCATGTCGGCCGGAGTAGCCGGGCTTTTGATCGCCCCTCTGGCCATCGTTTTAGCCCTTGTATCGCCCATCGGCGGCCGATTAGCCGATCGTTTTGGCTTTCAGCACCTGCTGGCAATCGGTATGGGGATTGTCACCTTAGCGGCTGGAGTGCTTTTTCTATGGGGAGCAGAAACACCCAATTGGATGATCGCTTTACCGCTTGCGATCATGGGGATCGGGATGGGTTTTACCCAATCTCCGTCTGCAGCCGGGATCACCCTAGTTGTACCAGACGAGCAGCGCGGAGTAGCGATGGGGATCTTTCACATGCTGCGTTTTATCTTTGGTACACTGAGCGTAACCCTTTTTGGATTGATTCTTGAAACCGCCCAACTTAACAGTGCTGATCAGACTCAAGCATTCCTGTGGAGCTTCGTTCTACTGATTTCTGTCGCGGCCGCGGCCACGACACTGGCCGTTCTTGTAGCAACTTCCAAAAGTTTCCGTTAACGAGGCTTTCACAACGTTTCCAGAGGAGGGTGATAGAATTTTTAGCAGAACATGCGATCTAAATTCTATGCTCAGAAAACTCTTTTCCTTCATCAAAACTGGTTGGGCACCGACCGATAAATCAGTAGATTCAGACGACGACCTTAGCAGGCAGCCCGTTGAAACCCTCACCATTGATCAAACACTTTGGCAAGAGGTGCAGCGGTTGGCTCGCGAAGACAACACATCGGCCCAAGAAGCTGCTCATCATTTGATTAGAAGCGCTATCCGTGAACGACAAGCGGCCGAAAAGTGGCTGACAGTGTGGGAAAACTTACCGCCTAGAGAAAAAGAAACGGTGGCCTGCATTTGCATTGGGCTTTCAAATCAGGCGATAGGGGAACGCATGATCATCACGCAAAACACAGTAAAAACCCACGTGCGCAACGTGTTCTCTCGTTTTGGGGTCAGGAGCAAAGTTGAACTGCGTGAATTGCTTGCAGATTGGGATTTCTCAGAGTGGCTTGCAGACTCCTCTCAAAAATAAAAAAGAGCTGTGCAGCTGCACAAGCTCTCCTACTGACACGGCTAAAAATAGCTTGATTTAGTTGAGAATGAGAACCGGAATAGGGGTATCTTGCAGCAAATCAAGCACAGCAAGGTGGGTACTAGCCGTGAATCGGCTCCACAATGAGCAATATCTCGGGTGGAGAATCAACGTATTTGGCTTCAAATCTAGCTGTAACCTCGTACTGGTTCAGATAATTCTCGACCTCTTGAATCAGCTCATTCCGCTGGGTCGGTTCACCGCCAATCCCAACCGTTAATTCCATGCCCCACTGGCTGGCTAGCCACGCAGATATAAATAGCGCTTGATAATCCTTTTTATGACCGGTGTACACCAGCAAGCCTTTTTCAGGCACAAAGGGCTTATCGGTAACCGCCAGCACCGGTTTAGCAGAATGCACCAGCAGGCTCCGCCAACGGCTGCGCCATGCGGTGTCAAACAGTTTCGTCCTGCCCGTGCTGTAGATGGGGGCCAGAATAAAATCATTGTAGCGAGCCCTCTCTAAAGCACTCACATCCCAATCATCGACGTCAGCCGCTAAGCGGCCGGAGATTCCAGCTTCCGTTACAAGCCAATCAAATAGCTCCTGAATCTTTTTCGGTACCGCCTCTCGCTGCCCGTTCATATCGGCAGAAGTGTAGATAGCGCGCAGCGTGGCCCCTTCGTGTTTAGCAACTTCAACCGCCTGTCCCAGCATCGTCTGATTATCAATTTCTGGTCCCAGAACGACTAGCATTTCCTTTACAAGCTGCTGTTGCTGATTAGGCTTTAGAGAAATCGCTGCATTTTCCAGAGTTGTAGCACCGGTTGGAGCCGTCTGTACCGCCACACCGGCCATATCAAGCACCCTGTTTGTTACAGACGTACGCTCTGCTAAAGACTCAATAGCCACTTCTGTAGGCAGGTCCCAGCCAATCTCCCGTTCAAGTTCTTGTCGATGGTCTGCGAGCCAAACATAAAAGTCTGTTTCTGTTCGATCAGGAAATGCGCTTAGAATACCGCGGTGACGGATCATTTGCATCACATTAAGGTAAACCGTGTCGTACCAGTGGATAACCGCTTCTTCCCAGTCAATCTCACGATCCTCATCAATACCCATGTAATACTGATGGGTCCGAATGTGATCAAGCAAAATCGGATACTTTCCGGGTTCGGTTACCCGCACATTCGATTCCGGCCGCAGTTGGTCCAGCTTGGTTTCGCTTAAAAATTCTACCTGCTGCCGAGCTAAAATCAGGTCATCCGCGTTCATGTTCGGTGTAAACGGAACGCGCGTCTGGATTTCGGTTACCCACGCCTGTATGGTGGGCAGGTCTAAATCTTTGGCGATAGAAACCCGGTGGTTGCCATCTTTTACAAAATAGGCTTCATCGATTTTGTATAGTTCAATAGGAGGCAAACCCTGCCCCCGTTCGGCCGCCAAACGCACACCGGCCCAGCGGTGTGCGTCGCTTTCGTGGATAGGCATAAAACTATGGGTAAAGTCTTTGTACCGACCTAAACTGCCAATAATCGCTTTAACTGGCACATCTTGTAGCCCTTTCTCTGATTGGTTGGTGCCCTGCACCGCTTGACGCACTTCTTCGTACGACAATAAATCAGCTGAACGGCCGGTTAGACGGGCCAATAGAAGTTCGATTGTTCCCTTCCAACGCGCCCGATTAAAGTCATTTATTGCTGATGCGTAATTTTCCATATCGTCAGAGTAACAGATGATTTTTAAAGGGTCATCTGCCACAATCTACAAAATATAATCTTGTTTACTGGAGATTTTATCAGTTAAATTTTTGTTAGTAAGACATTCTTCCTACTGAAAGAATTTCTAGGTTTTTAGCTACAAAAATGTCTACATTTAAAATATCACCCATAAAATCATCCTACAGGCGATTGAAACGATGTGATTATGAAATATCCTGATCAAGCTGTGGGTAAACCGATCATTTGTCCTTGAGCAACCCAGGCTTAAGAGATCGGTTATCCACAGTATTTTTGCCCCATTTGTAGAGAAACCTTGTTACAGTCACTATAATAAAACCAAAGAATTTTATGAAAAGGAACAGCGTATATGGCCTCACTTAAAATTGGCTCTTTACTTTACGAGCGGTATGAAATTTTAGAGCAAATCGGCCGGGGAGGATTTGGAGCCGTTTATAAAGCCAGAGACACTGCTCTAGATCGTGTTTGCGCGGTCAAAGAAAATTTGAACGATACAGATGCGTCCAGCCGTCAGTTTCATCGTGAAGCCTCACTCTTGGCTGGCCTGAATCATTCGAGCCTGCCCCGTGTCACAGATCACTTCCGCATCGAGAGGCAAGGGCAGTATTTGGTCATGGACTTTATCGAGGGAAAAAGTCTACAGCAGATGTTAGCAGAAAACGATGGTCCATTGGATTCTGAACCATTGACTAAATGGATGATTCAAGTCACCCGAGCACTGGATTATTTACACAAGCGACAGCCTCCTATCATTCATCGTGATATTAAACCGGCTAACATCATTGTAACCAACGCCGGCCGGGCGGTGCTGGTTGACTTTGGTATTTCAAAAGTGGTTGAAGGCGGTGGACAAACAACCATGGGAGCAAGGGCTATCACACCAGGGTTTAGCCCGCCTGAGCAGTATGGAGTTAGCTCCACGGACAGTCGCTCAGATGTGTATGCGCTGGGGGCTACGATGTACGCTTGCCTGACCGGCAAAAACCCGCCTGAAAGTATCCAAATGATGATGGGAAGTACTGAGCTACCCGCCCCTGATGCCGTAAACGAAACAATTTCACGGCCGGTTAGCGAAGTTATTCAGCAATCGATGGCGTTGAGCATGAGCAATCGGTATCAGTCAGCGGCCGATATGCAGACCGCACTGCGTGAAGCAGCAACAGAGCCGATGCAAAATGCCGAGCTAGTTGAGAATAAACCAACCTACTCCCCGCCACCTATAGAACCAAATAATGCAAGAGCAGCTACTCCTATCGCTCCTGCTCTACCCGTTGTTTCAGAACCGATCTCACCGGCTTCAGCAAGCAAACCAGTGTCTAAGCCAACAGGACAAGATTCAACACTACTAGAAAATGCGAAGCAGCTTCCCCCGTGGGCGTGGATTATCGTGGGGCTCGGTAGTTTCATTATCTTGTGCTTGGGTAGTTTGCTGGTAATTGGGTTGCTTGCTCCAGATGAAGAGACAGCTTCAAGCGAAAGTAGCCAAGCAGGAGAACTCGCCGGTGGGGGAAACAGCGAGTTAGGCCCGGTTGAAGCTGATGGGTTTATTGTGGACTGGCGCATTGGAGGAGACGGCCACTCATTTGAAAACGATGATTCATACTCCCATCAGATTTATGCGATGACGGTCAAACCGGGGAGTGAAGAAGTGTATGCTATTACCTCTTCAGAAATTATCATTATCGATTCAACAGTTGGTGCCATCGTAGATTGGGCAGATTACAAATCATTTAGCTCTGTAAAAGACATGGTTTTTGGGCCAGATGGAAATCTGTACGTGTTTGAGTCTGTGACGTCAGAAAATTTTATTCGCTCTTTTAGCCCAGAAATGCGGCTTATATCTGAGTACGGCACCCGTGGGGAGAGCAGCGATTTTTCGATCACGCCGGGATCACCTACTAGCCTTGTGTTTGGGCCGGATGGGCTGTTGTGGATGCTTGACTACAACCGAAATGATGTGATGCCTGATGATCGGTTGGTGAAGCTAGATCCGCAGACAGGAGCCATAGTTGAAACCATCGATCTAGAATTCAACTTCGGTGGTTCAGATATGCTGATTCAGGGGAATGATGGCCGCGTATTTGTTCTTTTGGCAAGTCGCTCAGAGGTGGTTGAAGTAGACGTTAACTTTGAAGTGATCCAGGAAATAACAGTGCCTGATACGTCATTTGTTGATGCGATTACAATCGCTCCAGACGGAACGTTTTATGCGGGTACATCAGATGACACTGTTATTATTCATTTTGATGAGGAAGGGAACCTGCTTAATCGCTTTGGTCCACGTCATCCCGAATCTGATGAGCCGTATCCAATGGGCGTTTTTAGAGGCATAGAGAAGATGATTGCCACTGAAAACGACCTTTACATCCATGATGAATCCGGCTCGTTTGGATATGTAGTTTCTATCTTTCGCTGACCCTCACCTGCACAGACGACTGTGTTGGTTCACGAAATGCGATAGCGCGAGGGATAGGCTGGCTTTTGCCTGCTGATCTAAAGGTTCGTTCAAATGTGTGCTGATGCACAATCACCTGATCGTTCACCAAATGGACGAAACCATATCCCGGAGGGTCTTTGACAAAGGCGGGCTCTGTCGCACCAGGCCATGCGGCAAATTGGGCAAATGTACTGGGTGCTGATGTGTACACGATGCCATCTTTGATTGTTTGCATCGCCTGATGAATGTGACCATGAAAGACGCCGCGCAGTCTGTTCCTAGCTTGCAGGAAGATGTCGTGAAGCTCGGCCGCATTGATGACCAGCATGTGTGTGTCGAACCAAGTAGAGTTGATGGGCCAAAGTGGATAGTGCAAAAATATGGTGAGGGGGGGGCCATCTGGGGTGCACTCTTGGCGCAAAACTTCTAGCTGGGCCTCAGAAACCATGCCGTGTGGATCAAGCTCATCGTCTGCCCGGCCGTCAATAACCAAAAAATGATTGCCTTTGACCTCAAAGCGATAGACAAGTTCATCATCCATCAGGTCGTGTTTGGGACCCATTTTCAAAAATTTTCGTATGTCGCTGGCTGAGTCATGATTGCCGTTTACAAAATAAATAGGCACGCTGAGTTGCTCAAATAGCTCTGCTGCTAGCTTGTACGATTGATCGTCTGGGTCGGTTACCACGTCACCTGTGTGAATAACGAAGTCTGGTTTTTGGGGAAACGCATTGATAATGTCAACCATCCTCTCTGCGCAAGGATAAGATGCGAAGCCATGTCGCTTATACCCTTTAGTGGGCCCGATGTGGGTGTCTGAAATATGAATAAAATATGTCGGAGGATTCATCACAATAATTACCTACCATCGTGAATAGATATATGCCTGCATTCTTACCGAGCCCCTTTCATTTGATTTTTTTGCAACAAAAGTACTATCCCAGAGGTGCAACCGCTTTTATTTTTACTCTGCAGGCTGCAAAAGTGCTGAGCTTCCGCATGTTATGAGATGGAACTTTTGCATGGTTCTGGGGTGTTGAAAAAGAGGAAAATTTTTCGGCCGATTTTGCCGAAACGAAATGGAAACGTTCATCTCATAAACTACTGTTAATTCATTCAAATAACCGGCCGCAACAAACCGGAAACAATCATAAATAATAAGGAAAAAATCATGAATTACCATCAAATAGGAACAGCCACACACAGAGAATACGAAGCAAAATATTCAATACCAAATACAGTGTATGATCAAAAGGCTGAAGCAAAAGGTTTACCACTAAAAGTTGTAACCGTCGCCAGTGTTATTGGATTAGCAACGTTATTGACCATCATTTCAGTTTTAGTTTAGTAGGAGACATAATCATGAATACAGAATCAAATGCAAACCACGCATTCCCAGTTATTAGCTATCTTTTGGTCATTGGATTTTTGGTAATGTTGGCAATCTTCATTTAAGTAGATCACAATATCTTCCAAAAAGACCTGACAGGTTTTAACTGGATTATCACCAGAGGTAGTACTTGAGAAACCTGTCAGGTCTAAAGTCAAAAACTTTCTAGAATATACTTAAATCAGACAGGGACACTTGAGATTGAAATTGAAACAACCGTATATTTAGCAGATTAAGCCTCTGTGAAGCAGAAATGCTCGCGGAGGCTTTTTGTTTTGATTAGTCGTGCGTAAAATCTATGAACTTTAGTGAGGTCAACGTATGGTTACAATGCACGGTTTTTTCGATTTACATGAGGGAAACGATGAATCTGAGTTTAAAAAGACCTATCAGGCGTTTGGAGACTACTTGATTGAGAACAATTTGATCACAGGCCACAAAGTCATGCGGCGCAGCTACCATGCAGGTTATGATTCGGGTGCACCTGAAACAAGATTTTATGTTAGCATGGACTTTATTGATCTAGAGCAGGCGAATGCGTGTTGGGATTACATCGAAGAGCGGCAAATGAATAGCCATGTGCTGCACCGAAATGTTTATGCTCAAATTCGCAATGCTTCATTTTTTCTGTCAGAAGATATTCCGGCCAAATAAGAATGTAAAGAGTGCAACCATATGAATTTTGAAACCCTAAAAATTCTGAATCCACTTGATTCAAGCTATCAGTTAACAGACAGCAAATTGATCATTCAGACAGATGGTGGGTATATGTGGGGCATCGATAATCGCTGTCACAATCTATGCGTGGCCCCACAGGCGGCAGAGTCATGTACGGCCGAACTCGATCTGAATATTCTTCCAAAGACCAATGGGGAACAAGCGGGGCTGATCTTATTAATTGATGCGGATAACTACATCAAGTTTGTGCGTGAAATGGTAGACGATCAGCAGGTTGTAGTGCTGGCTAAAGAGCTGGATGGAAATCCTAATGTTGAACTCAAAGAGCCGTTTAGCCCGGCTGATTTGACACTCAAGATTGAGCATAGGGCAGATCAGATCACTGTTTTTTGGAAAGGTAAAGATGATGCCGTATTCCAACAGCAATCATTTCCAAACTGGTTTCCATCCGGTGCGATTTACCGGCCGGGACTTCTTGTGCACGGCAGCAATCCGAGCAATCAAGCCGTCTTTCATTCATTCTCTGTTTCAGATTAAAGATAACCTACCTTCAAGAGATGAATTCTGCTCAACTTTACCAGTCATTAGTAACTGCGCTTGAGAAAGCGGGTGAAGCCAGTCCGTATTCGGCCGATGCTAATGAGACCGATCCGCGCTACAGAGCTTACGGAGTGCGCATGCCGGGGCGCAAAGCGATCTTCAAAAACCACAAACCTAGTCTCCGCCAGCTATCGATAGATGCACAAATTGATTTGGCAGAACGACTGATCGAATCTGGGTGGGGAGAGCAGCAAACGGTGGGGCTCTACATTTTGCAGCCGCTGGCTAAAAAATATTTTCCACCAGAGACATTTGTGCGGATCGATGGATGGATGCGACATCTACATGGTTGGAGCAAGGTTGATGAATTTGCAGGCACCTTTCTGCGAGACATTTTGTTCGTACACCCAAACGAGTTACTGGAATGGGTGCGCGCATGGAATCAAGCTTCAGATATGTGGCTCCGGCGAATGAGCGTGGTGGTTTTTACTCGAAAGGTCGCTAAATCTGGCCGCTTTACCGATGTGGCTCTTGAAATGTGTCACAACTTGATCTACGCAGAAGAGGACTTGGTGCAAAAAGGGGTGGGTTGGGCCCTTAAAGATTTGATGAAAGCCGATAAAGACCGTGTTTTGAGCTACGTTCGCCAGCTAAGAAATGACAGTGTTTCAAGTACCATCACTTTATATGCGATCCGGGACCTGAAGGGACAAGAACGCAAAGACTTTCTGGAAGGAATATAGCAATTTTTGGCTGAAATATCTCAAATACAGCAGCTTCTAAATAATCTCCCACAGATTGGCGAGGTGAAATGGATTGGGGTCCGTCCCGGCCGTGGTATGGCTGTTGTGGTTTTGCAGGAAGCTGAGATCAGTCTTGAAAACGGCGTGGAAGGAGACCGATACGGCGGTCGGCCGGGGAGTGCACGCCAAGTCACCTTGATTTCAAAAGAGCATTTAGAAGCAGTGGGAAGCATGCTCGGCCGAGAATCTATTGATCCTGCTTTAACTCGCCGAAATATCGTAGTGTCCGGCATTAATTTGCTCGCTTTGAAGGGAAAACTGTTCAAGATTGGTGATGCCGTTTTAGAATATACCGGTTTGTGTCATCCGTGTAGCAAAATGGAGACAGCCTTAGGAGCTGGTGGATATAACGCTATGCGTGGACACGGCGGCATTACGGCAAAAGTTATGCAGTCAGGAAAAGTTGTATTAGGGAGCAGCGTGTGTATGCTGCGAGTTGATGATTAGAACTTTTTAATTAAGGTGACTCATGTTACGCGATTTCCCGACAAAGACTTCGTAAGTTTTATTGGTTTACGATCGTTTTGCTCGAGAAAACGAAACTTACGAAGTCTCATTGCGCGTAACATCAGTAAGGTGATTCAGAATAAATCACCTATACCCAGTGTTAAAATCACGCCGCAGTCAACCCTACCCGAACGACTCTAACCATTTATTTTTCGGAGTTATCCTAATTGGAATAAGCTGGGCTTACAAAAGAGAGAATGATCCGAAACTTATTCTCTCTACCGAGTTGAAAACGTATCCCACAGTGAGGAAATCTTGAGCTGGTCATTTAATTCCGCGGCCGATAAATCAGTCTTAAACGTGACAACCTTTTCATCCCCCGGAAACAGATGGAAGAAATTGTCGCTCAAGCCATGAGCAGAGCCATCGAACTCAAGCCATGCCCACATCGCCGGACGTGCTGCGTTGATTGTAATCACGGCTGTGTCTCCTGATTTAGAGATTGAGCATTTAAGTTCGGGATCAGCTAGCATGACGTGCTTCGGCCGACTGAGATGCACCAAGTTGGTTGAAACCATCTCATCGCTTACCTCAAGCCACATGCGCACCAGCAAATTGCGCACGTCATGCTTAGCCAGTGCATCTGCCAGATCGATAGTGCCTACCTCGAGGCTAGCTGGCCCTTGAAATTGACAATCCATTTTGCCTGCTTGGACCACATCCCCCTTGTTTGCCGTGATGATTTGCCATGACACGATCCCCTCTCTGCTGTCCGGAACGTCGTGCGTGACGTGCAGCGTAATCGTTTGGGCGTCTAAATCTTCAACGGCCGAAAGCAGCGTGGGGGCAAAGAAATGCTTCGCCATGTAGTGCAGTCCCTTCCATTTGCCTAAACTATCTAACGATGACCAGCTGGCGACCGGCCAGCAGTCGTTTAGCTGCCAGTAAAGTGTTCCCATGCCGCGCGGCATCGTCCGGCGCCAGTGCTCTACCGCATATTTAATCGCCATCCCCTGCTGGATTTGGCTGAGCCACGCTGTGTTTTCAAACGAGTTAGGGAGTTGGAACCATTCCAGCATATAGGTCAT